>CAXSES010000059.1:0-12072 GCA_964236225.1 uncultured Acetobacteraceae bacterium | reverse complement strand
CCCTCCGCCTGCCATTCCAACGGCCCAAGAGGGCCGTCGGAACCTTCGGCAGGCTCCGCCCAGACCCGCCCCTGCTTCAAGGCGGGGGGCGAGCCGCCCCTGGACCGGCCTTGCTTAAGTGTTGGTTTCCAAAGGCGAGCCTTTGGCGGGGTCCCCGCCTTGAAGGAGGGAGGCAGAGCCCCTGGCCTTCCTGTCTGGACTTCAGACCGGGTCACGACCTCGCCGGCGGCAAGGCGGCAGGCAAGGCGGCTCTGCCTCAACCTTGCCCGGCCCTGCCCGCCTCTCCCGCCGCGCGACCGGCGCCTGTTCCATTGCGCCCGGTCCCCACCCATCCTCTGCCTCAGCCCCATCCGACGCCGGAGCCCCTCGCATGACCGTCCAGTTCCCGTTCGACAACAGCTACGCCCGTCTGCCGGAGCGCTTCTCCACCCGACAGAAGCTCGCCCCGGTCGCCGTGCCGCGACTGGTGCGGCTCAACGCCGCGCTCGCGGACCAGCTCGGCCTCGACGCCCTGGCGCTGCGCAGCCCCGAGGGCGTCGAGATCCTCGCCGGCAACCGCGTCGCCGCCGGCTCCGAGCCGATCGCGCTCGCCTATGCCGGCCACCAGTTCGGCAGCTTCGTCCCCAGCCTCGGCGACGGCCGCGCCGTGCTGCTGGGCGAGGTCGTCGGCCGCGACGGCGCGCGCCGCGACATCGCGCTGAAGGGTTCCGGCCGCACCGCGTTCTCGCGCGGCGGCGACGGCCGGGCCGCCCTCGGTCCGGTGCTGCGCGAGTATCTGGTCAGCGAGGCGATGGCGGCGCTCGGCATCCCCACCACCCGCGCGCTTGCCGCCGTCGCCACCGGCGAGGTCGTGCACCGCGAGACCCCGCTCCCCGGCGCCGTGCTGGCGCGCGTCGCCAGCAGCCACATCCGCGTCGGCACCTTCCAGTATTTCGCAGCGCGCGGCGACGTCGAGGCGCTGCGCCTGCTCGCCGACCACGCCATCGCCCGCCACCACCCCGATGCCGCCACGGCCGGGCACCCCTACCGAGCCCTGCTCGAAAGCGTCGTGGTACGCCAGGCCGAGCTGGTGGCGCGCTGGCTGCTGGTCGGCTTCGTGCATGGGGTGATGAACACCGACAACACCTCGATCTCCGGCGAGACCATCGACTACGGCCCCTGCGCCTTCCTCGACGCTTACGACCCCGCCGCGGTGTTCAGCTCCATCGACCAGGGCGCGCGCTACGCCTACGCCAGCCAGCCGCACGCCATGCTGTGGAACCTGTCGCGCCTCGCCGAGGCGTTGCTGCCGCTGCTCGGCCCCGACGTCGCTCCCGACGGCGCCCGTGACGAGGACGCGGCCCGCGCCACGGCCAAGGCCGCGCTCGCCTCGTTCGCTGTGGTGTTCAACGCCGCCTATCTCGGCGGCCTGCGCGCCAAGCTCGGCCTCGCCGCCGAGCACGACGGCGACGACGCGCTGGCCGAGGACCTGCTGACGCTGATGGCCCGCAACCGCGCCGACTTCACCCTGACCTTCCGCGCGCTGTGCGACGCCGCCGCCAGCCCGGGCGAGCCGGCACTGGCCGCGGTGCGCGCGCGCTTCGCCGGCGCGGAAAGCAACGCCGCCGCTCTCGACGCCCCCGCTCTCGACACCCCCACTTTCGATGCCCTCACTTTCGATGCATGGGCCGCCCGTTGGCGTGCCCGCCTCGCCCAGGAGGACGTGGCGCCCGCCGCACGCGCCGCCGCCATGCGCGCGGTCAGCCC
This sequence comes from uncultured Acetobacteraceae bacterium, assembly GCA_964236225.1. Lineage (GTDB taxonomy): Bacteria > Pseudomonadota > Alphaproteobacteria > Acetobacterales > Acetobacteraceae > CAXSEF01. The sequence continues at coordinate 10,326 of CAXSES010000059.1, read as the reverse complement.
CGCCGTGATCCCGCGCAACGCCCTGGTCGAGGCGGCGCTCGATGCCGCCGTGGGCCGGGGCGACCTGGCGCCGTTCGAGGCGCTGCTCGACGCCGTGACGCACCCCTGGGAAGATCGGCCAGGCGACCCCCACCAGGCCGCGCCGGAGCCGCAGGACACGCCGTACCGCACGTTCTGCGGGACGTGAGGCGAGTGGACGCAGGCAGGCAAGGTTGAGGCTCTGCCTCAAACTCCGCCAGGGCGAGCCGCCCTGGACCGGCCTCCCGAAGCGGCTGGCCGGCCCGGCGTGCTCCGGCCTCGCCTTCCTTCCAGGCCCCTTCTGTTGACCTCGCGCGAGCCACGCGGCAGGACCCTTCCCATGAGCGATCCATCCGCCGAGATCACGCCGGAGTTCCAGCGCGGCTGGGACGCCGCCCTGCTGGCCGTGCGCCACTGGCACGAGTCGCAGGCCAAGAAAACGCTGATCCAGGCCGGGCGCTCCCGTTTCCCCAAGACGCTGGAGCGCGAGGCCGAGGTTCACCAGCAATCGGCCGAGCGGGTCGCCCTGCTGAGTCCCGACGACGCCTGAGCCGCGCCGCGCCGGAGGTCGACGCCCTCAGGCAACGCCAGGCGGCTCCTGGGTTCGCAGGTCCAGGGTCATGAACAGGCTGTTCGGGTCGTCCGGTAGTCGCCGAACGGCGGGCACTCCACGAAACCCCTGCTGCGATACAGCGCGTGTGCCGGCCGAAAATAGTCCACCGCCCCGTTTTCCAGGCTGAGGCGCGACACCCCCCGAGCATGCGGCGGCGACGATGTGGCGCAGCATCGCGCGCCCGACGCCACGACGACGCGCCGCCCTCGCGGTGTGCATCGACTTCACCTCGCCGTCATGCGCCGACAGCCGACGCAGCGCGCCCACGCACGCTGGCCGGGTCGGCGGCCGCTGCACGCGTTGCGGCCAGATGGACGCGCAGGAGGTCGAGCACGCGGGGAGCGGCGAGGTCGGCGGGAATGATCTGCACGGCGTCATCTCCGTCAGGCAGGAAGGAAGCAAGGCCAGGGGCTCTGCCCCCCTGCCTGGAAGCGGGGACCCCGCCAAAGGCTCGCCTTTGGAAACCACGACTTAAGTGAAGCCGGTCCAGGGGGGCTCCCCCTGGCGGGTCCAGGGCAGAGCCCTGGCCTTGCCTGCCTTGGCAGGTCCTGGGGCGCTGCCCTGGCGAACGGGGCGGAGCCTCAGCCTTGCGTGCTCTGCCTGCGTGTCGGCTGCGCTTCGTTTGCCCGGCGATGCCGGGCAGTGCCTGGTGCATTCAGCGCAGGATGATCTCGACGCGGCGGTTCTGCGGCTCGCGCACGCCCTTGGCGGTGGCCACCAGCGGGCTGCTCTCGCCGTAGCCGTGGATGGCGATCTCGCCGCGCGGCACGCCGTCGTGGACGAGCTCGGCCTCGACGCTGCGCGCGCGGCGCACGGAGAGGCCCTGGTTGTAGGCGGCGGTGCCGGAGAGGTCGGTGTAGCCGTTGACCTCGATGCGGGTGGTCTGCACGCGGGTCGAGTTCTGGGCAGCCTCCGCGATGATCTGGCGGGCGCGCGCGGTGAGGTCGGCACGGTCCCAATCGAAGAAGACGAGGTAGGTGCGGCTGGGCGCCATCGGCGGCGCGGCCATTGGCATGGGGGCCGCAGGCGGCGGCGGCGGCGCGGCGCCAAAGGCGTAGGCGAGGCCTGCGACGAAGAGGTGGACGAAGATGGGCGAGAGCTTAATGGGTCCCTTGCTCAGGGTGTTGCCGGTGTAGAAGTTGCTGGTCAGCGTGTCCGGGTCGGGGATCGCGATCAGGCGGTAGTCGACGCTGAAGGCCAGGCCCGGGACGGCCTGGATGGGGAAGGCGAGGCCGACGATGCCCTGGGCGGCGAAGTTGGCGCCGCTGGTGCCGCCGATGTGGTTGACGAAGGAGGGCTGGTTGATGCCGACGGCGGGCGCGTCGACGTGGGTCCAGAGCGCGCCGACGCCGACGCCGACATAGGGTTTGACGAAGCCCTCGTCGATGCCGAGCTTGGGCGGGTCGATGACGTAGATGGCGTTGGCGAAGCCGCCATAGCTTTCCTGGTGGCCGGTCTGCTTGTTGGGCGGGCTGGTGGGCGAGAGCTTGTTGAAGTTGTTGTAGTCGTAGGCGCCCTCGATCTCGAACTGCAGGCCGTTGCCGAGCGCGTATCCGGCGAAGGCGGCGCCGGCGAAGCCAGGGCCGAAGCGCTCCTCGGCGCGGCCCGGGGTGAGCGGGCGGTCCATGGGGTGGACATGGATGTCCTGCAGCAGGCTGTAGGCGCCGCCGAGGCCGACATAGGGGGCGCCGCCGCTGCCTTCTGGCGGCGGCGGAGGCTGCTGGGCGAGGGCGAGGGCCTGCATGCCGATGAGGCAGGTGGCGGCGAGGGCGGCCAGGCGGATCGTGTGCATGTTCGGTGGCTCCATTGATGGAACCGTGTGCTGGCTGGCGTTTGTTGTGCTCATGGTGGGTCGAATCGGGATGCACGGCAACATGCAATGATCGGGCGCGCCGTCATGCGTGCAACAAGTGGCGCAATGGCAACAGACGGTACAGTCGCGTACATTGTACATAAAAGGACAGGCCGCATCGCAGCACAGGATAGGGGTGGTTTGCGGACAGTGTCGGCAAGAACGCGAGCCTGAAGACACGTACCAGGCTCAGGGCGGTGCCGACCCACCTAAAACGACAACAGGGGTGGTTGCGACCCGGACAGGGCCGCAACTTGCGGTTGGATCATGGAGACCATGCCCTGTGAAACCTGGGCATGAATGTTTCTGTAAAGTAATCTGCACTCGCCGTTGCCGTGCCCTCCGGCGTGGCGAGCACCGGCCCTTCAGCCCTACTCCGCGGCGGTGGCGTAGGGCAGCCCTGTCTCGATGGGCAGCGAGTCGTCGCGGCTCCACTCGTTCCAAGACCCGAAGTAGAGGCGGACGTCGGTGATGCCGGCCTCCTTGAGCGCCACGAGCGAGTTGGACGCGCGCGCGCCCTTGAAGCAGAACAGGTAGACGGTGCTGGCCGGCGTGATGCCGACCGAGGCGCACTCGGCGAGGATCTCGTTCCTTGACTTGAACACCGGGCCGGCGGCCGAGGGCTTCATCAGGCGGTACCACTCGATCCAGCGCGAGCCGGGGATGCGGCCCTTGCGTGGGCAGAAATCCGGGCCGTAGGGCGAGGAGCTCTCGCCGATCCACTCGTCGGCGTCGCGCACGTCGAGCTTGACGATGCTCTCCTGGCCGAGCGCTGCCAGCATGTCGTCGCGGTCCAGCATCATCTCGCGGCCCGCGTCGGTGATCGGGAACGACCTGGCCTCGACGGGCGCCACCTCAGTGGTGACCTCCATCCCGGCGGCCTTCCAGGCGAGCAGGCCGCCGTGCAGCACGCGCGCCTGGGGGTAGCCCATGAACTTGAGCAGGAAGTAGCCGCGGCAGGACTGGCCGAAGCCGGAGTTCATGCTCTCCTCGTAGCACACCGCGGTCTCCGCACCCGACAGGCCGGCCTGCCCGAACGAGGCGGCGAACTTCTCGCGCAGGTCGGTGATCGCGTCCGGCGTCGACATCGCCAGATGCGTGAAGATGTCATGGACGTTGACCGCGCCGGGAATGTGGCCGGCGGCATAGGCGTCGGGGTTGCGGGTGTCGATGATCACAGTGCTGGCGGGCGGCATCGCGGCCAGCTCGGCCGGGGTGACAAGAACCTTCTCGCTCATGGGCGTGCTCCTGGGCATGGCGGCCTGCGCGGCAGGCCTGGGGATGGAGCCTGCAAGCCGCAGGCTGGACGGACGGTACGGCTCCCCTGTCGCGGCCATGGGCCGGTCGCGGCGGGCAGACCAGCTAGGCGCCGGTCCGGCTGTCCGGCGGTGAGGGCGTCGGCCAGGTCAGGGGCATGGACGATCCGCCCAGGCGGCCCGCTCAGTGGGCAGCCATGGCCGCCAGCTCGTGGCGCAGGTGTCGGATCGAGGGCGTGATGATCGCCACGAACCAGGCCTCGCGTTGGAGGCGCGACACCACGGAGCCCTCGAGGTAGCCGCGCGCTCCGGCGTGCATCATGGCCGCCTGGCTGGCGGCCAGGGTCAGCTCGCTGCACGCCACGCGCGCCTCCAGCACCGCGCGCATGTAGTCCGTGCCCGGCTCGTGCGGGGTCTGCGCCAGGGCCAGGACGCGCTCGCGCAGGGCGCCGAGCTGGTCCTCCAGGGCGTCGGCCTGCAACGGCAGGTGGGCGTTGATGCGCGCGTAGGAGACGTTGTCGCGCCGCATCGATGCGAGGCATGCCTCGATCACGCCCAGCGCCATGCCGGCCTGGAGCAGCACGAAGCCCGGCTTGATCCTGCGCGCCATGTCGCCGAGCGGCTCGGCGAGCAGGTCGTCCTCGGGGATGAACGCGTCGCGGAACAGGATCGAGTAGGTTCCGGTGCCCTCCAGCGCGATGAACCGGATCGACTGGCGGATCTCCACGCCCGGGGCTCCGCAGCGCACCATGCACATCACGCGGATCTCTGCGTCCTCGGCGTCGCGGAAGATTGTGCCGAACCAGTGGCCGTCGCCCAGGTTGGACACCCAGGGCAGCGTGCCCGAGACGCGCCAGCCGCCGGCAACGCGCCTGCCCTTCAGCTTGAGCGCCTCGATGCCGGCCAGCGCCTTGACGGGATTGGACAGGCCGGTGCCGCCCATCAGCGCGGCCGACGCGATGCCCGGCTGGAGGCGCTCGCGCAGCGCGGCGTTGGCGGTGTTCTCCAGGTACCAGCCGCTGGCGTTCTGGCACCAGGCGCAGAAGCCGCTGGACATGCACTGCGCAGAGATCGCGGCCGTCGCCTCGATCGCGGCGGGCAGGTCGGGGCGGCCCAGCGGCGAGGGCGCGCGCAGGTGCAGCGCGAACGCGCCGGCCTCGCCAAGCGTGCGCAGCGCCGCCCCGGGATAGAACCCTTCGCGGTCGACGCGCCCCGCGATCGGCGCCAGTTCGGAACGCGCGAGGCTGCGCAGCCCGTCCAGCACCGTGGAACGATCAGGTATGCGCGGCGTCGGGGCAGCCCCGGCGGGGACCTCCGTCCAGGCTGTCTCCACCAGGGCCGCCCCCGCCATCACGCGGCGTCCACGGTCAGCGCGACCGGCTTGGTAAAGGTGTTGGCCACCGGCGACCAGACCTTGGCGTGCGCGATCAGCGCGTCCAGCTCGGCCTGCGGCGCGTCGGCGTCCAGGTGCACCTTGACCCGCACCGCGTCGAAGCCCACCGGCTTGGGCGAGACGTCGCCCGTGCCCCACACCGAGGTGATGTTGATGTCGGCCTCAAGCTCCAGCTCGAGCCGGTTGATCGTGATGTTGCGCGCCACCGCGTTGGCGTGGATGCCCACCGCGAGGCACGAGCCCAGCGCCGCCAGCGACGCCTCCGAAGGGTTCGGCGCCGTGTCGTCGCCCAGCAGCACCGGCGGCTCGTCGATCACGTGCGCGGGCAGGCTGCGGATCATGTTCAGGTGACGGAACCGCCCCTCCGCCACGGTGCGGCACTTCAGGGTCTTGACCGCCTTGGGATCGGCACGCCCCTTGGCGATCAGACCGTCCAGGCCGGCACGGTCGATCGGCTGCAGGCACGACGTCATCGCGGTCCCAGGCTGGGCCGGAACGGCGACAGACGCAGGCACCGCACCAGGCACGTCGGTCTTCGTGGTGGCGCTCATCGGAACTCTCCATGCAAGGCCGGCAGAAGCGCCAGCCACCGCGAAGCCTACACCCAGCACCGCCACACAGACAGGTCAGTCTGCCCGGACAGGCACCAGCAAGGCTCGTGCCATGCCGAAATGGCCGCATCACAGGGCTGGTCAATGCCTCCACGCCACCCGCGCAGACGACAGCCTCTGGCGTCCCTGGTCTCTTCGCCGCCTTCTGATGCCAACGGTCCTTGGGTGTGACCAGTCGGGCAAGAAAGGTTGAGGCTCTGCCTCAAACTCCGCCAAAGGCTCGCCTTTGGAATCCACTCCTCAAGAAAGCGCCGGTCCAGGGGCGGCTCGCCCTCGCCTTGAAGCAGGGGCGGGTCTGGGCGGAGCCTGCCGAAGGTTCCGACGGCCCACTTGGGCCGTTGGAATGGCAGGCGGAGGGAGAGCCCAGCCTTGCCTGGCCGGTCACTCTCAGGAGTCGTCGGTGTGTGAGGGCTGATCCACCAGGCTTCGGCGATCCTGGGGTTGACCCGCAGGGTGCGGCTGGCAGCCCGCCTTGCGCCCGGACCCTCACGCTCCGGTCCGCACCCAATCCAGGTCTGCGCATAATACAGGCAAAGCGCCCCATGGAAGACAACTCCGCATGCAGCCGCCGCCATGCCGCGAGGAGCACCACGCGCCCCACCAGCGCGCAGACCTTGCCCCGATCCTGCCGCCGGCCACACGGGAACCCAGCCCCGTCGGCGCACCCTGGCCACAGCCAGAAAGCTGTCCTGCCGCGACGGTGCCCCTGCTTCCCGGGCCCGGTCCGGTTGACGCGTCGAGTTGCACGCGGCAGGACCCGCCGATACCGTCCGCGCACCGAACAATGGAGTGTCTTGCATGGAAATGACCGGGGAGCGTCGCGTGCCTGCGCCGCGCAGCAGGGTCTGGGCCTCGCTGAACGACGCGCAGGTGCTGCAGGCCTGCCTGCCCGGCGTGCAGGGCCTGCAGGAGGTGGCGCCCGGCGAGTTCCACGCCCGGTCCGAGGCCCGCATGGGCGCGGTCAGCACCCCGGTCGCCTGGACGGTGCGGCGCACCGCGGCGCAGGAGATGACCTCGGCGTCCTACGCGCTGGACGGCCAGGCAGGCGAGGCCGGCAGCCTGGCCGGCACCGCGACGCTGCGCCTCGCCGACCAGGGCGACTTCACGTTGCTGTCGCACACCGCGTCGGTGCAGCCCTCCGGCCGCGTGGCGCAGCTCGGCGAGCGCGCGGTGGACGCGGCGGCCGGGCACGCGCTGGGCGGCTTCCTCGACCGCTTCACGGCCGAGGTGTCGGGCGTGCCCGAATACGGCGCGGACGGCCTCCTGGCGGGCGGCCTGGAGAAGATGGCCGACCTGCGCCCAGGGCCGCGCGCGCCGGCGCTGCTCAACGCGCTGGCGATGATCCCGAGCGCGCCGCTGGGCTTCCCGCTGGTGTTCTGGATCGGCAGCGCGATCTTCGCGGTGATCGTGCTGCTGGTGTTCGGGGCGATCTGACCGCAGTTCCGTTGCGAGGCTGACAAGCAAGAAAGGTTGAGGCTCCGCCTCAAACTCCGCCAAAGGCTCGCCTTTGGAATCCATTACTCAAGTAAAGCCGGTCCAGGGGCGGCTCGCCCCTGGCGGGTCTGGGCGTAGCCTGCCAAAGGTTCCGACGACCCTCTTGGGTCGTTGGAAGGGCAGGCGGAGGGAGAGCCCAGCCTTGCTTGCTGCCGCCACCCGATCCTTCACCCGGAGGCCACCCGATGTCCGACGCCACCACCCCGCCCACGGCTGGCGGGCAGGAAGACCTGCTGGCGCTGGCTGCGCGCTGGCACGAGGCTGGCGAGCGGGTGGCGATCGCGACCGTCACCGAGACCTGGGGCAGCAGCCCGCGCCCGGCCGGCAGCCACATGGTGCTGACGCGCAGCGGGCGGATGGCGGGCTCGGTCAGCGGCGGCTGCATCGAGGGCGCGGTCGCCGAGGCGGCCGGGCGGGTGCTCGAGGACGGCAGGCCGCTGGTGCTGGAGTTCGGCGTCAGCAACGAGCGGGCCTGGGAGGTCGGGCTGGCCTGTGGCGGCCGGGTCCGGGTGTTCGTGGAGCGCGTGGCGTGACGCCGGGGCTGCTTGCGGCGCTCGGGGCGGCGCGCGAGGCGGGCCGCCCCGCGGTGCTGGCCACCCGGCTGCCCGACGGCGAGCAGGTGCTGATGCTGGAGGAGGCGCCGGGGCGGCTGGCGGGGGCGGAGCCGGCGCTGACGCAGGCGGCGGAGGCGGCGCTGCGCGACGACGCGTGCCGCACCGTCACGCTGGAGGCGGAGGGGACGACCTGGTTCCTGCAGGCGTTCAACCCGCCGGTGCGCCTGGTGGTGGTGGGCGCGGTGCACATCGCGCAGGCCTTGGCGCCGATGGCGGCGGGGCTGGGCTTCGCTGTGACTGTGGTGGACCCGCGCGGCGCCTTCGCCAGCGAGGCGCGCTTCCCCGGCGTGGCGCTCTCCACAGACTGGCCGGACGACGCGCTGGCGGGGCTGCGGCCCGACGCGCGCACCGCGGTGGTCACGCTGACCCACGACCCGAAGCTCGACGACCCCGCGCTCGACGGCGCGCTGCGCTCGGAGGCGTTCTACGTGGGCGCGCTCGGATCGCGCAAGACCCACGCGGCGCGGCTCGACCGGCTGCGCGCGCTCGGGCACGGCGAGGCGGCGCTGTCGCGCATCCACGGCCCGGTGGGTCTCGACATCGCCGCCGTCACCGCGGGCGAGATCGCGCTGTCGATCGTGGCGCAGCTCGTCTGCGTGCGCAGGCGCGCCGTGGCGCCCGGCCGCGCCGAGGAGGTGACGCGCGCGCGGATTCGCGACGAGGCCGGCGTGGCGGAGGCGGCGAGCGGCGTGCCCGTGGCGAACGCGCAGCCCGACACCGCGGTCGCGTCCGGCGGCTGAGCCAGCGTGATCTTCGGACCCACTGAGCTGGACGCGGCGCTCGGGGCCGTGCTCGCCCATACGCAGCGCTGCGGGGCGCAGGTGCTCCGGAAGGGCCAGATTCTCGACGAGGCCGCCCTCGCCCTGCTGCGCGAGCACGGGCGCCACGAGGTCATCGCGGCGCGGCTGGAGCGTGGCGACGTCGGCGAGGACCAGGCCGCGGACCGTCTCGCCGAGGCGCTGCTCTCGCCGCTGGTCGGGCGCACGCGGGCGGCGACCGGGCGGGTCAACCTGCTCGCCGAGGCGCCCGGCCTGCTGCTGGTGGACGTGGCGCGCATCCACCGCCTGAACGCCGTGGACGAGTCGCTCACAGTGGGCACCCTGCCCGACGCCACGCCGGTCGCCGCGCGCGACATGCTGGCGACGGTGAAGGTGATCCCGTTCGCGGTGCCCGGCCACACGCTGTCCATCGCGGAGCAGCTTGCGCGCCAGGGTGCGCAAGGCGCGGGCGGCGCCGCGCTGCGCCTCGCGCCGTTCCGGCCGCTGCGCGCGGGGCTGGTGCTGACCGAGCTGGCGGGAACCAAGGCCAGTGTGCTGGAAGGCACCGTGGCGGCGACCGAGGCCAGGGTGCGCGCCCTGACCGGCACGCTGCTGCCCGTGGAGCGATGCGCCCATGCCGCCGGGCCGATCGCCGCGGCGCTGGGGCGGCTGGCGGGCGCAGGGGCGGAGCTGCTGCTGGTGGCCGGCGCCTCCGCCGTGGTGGATCGACGCGACGTGGCGCCCGCAGGCATCGTGGGCGCGGGCGGCGAGATTCTGCATTTCGGCATGCCGGTCGATCCCGGCAACCTGCTCTGCCTCGGGCGCATAGGGCGGCTGCCGGCCCTGGTGCTGCCGGGCTGCGCGCGCAGCCCGCGGCTCAACGGCATCGACTGGGCGCTGTGGCGCATCTTCGCGGGCCTGCCGGTGGACGGGGCCTGGATCGCGCGCCTCGGGGTCGGCGGCCTGCTCAAGGAGACAGAGCACCGTCCGCTGCCGCGCAGCCGCGCGACCGCTTCCCTTGCCCCGGACCCTGGCGGCGCGGGGCAGACCGCCGGCGCTCCCGCGTCCGCCCCGCCGCGGACGACGCCGCGGGTGGCCGCGATCGTGCTCGCCGCCGGACGATCGCGCCGCATGGCGCCGCGCAACAAGCTGCTGATCGCGGGAGGGAGCGGCCGGGCGATGGTGACGCGCGTCGTGGACCAAGCGCTAGGCAGCGCGGCGCGGCCGGTTCTGGTCGTGCTCGGCCACCAGTTCGCGGCTGTGGAGCGCGCGCTCGCCGGCCGCCCGGTGCGCTTCGTGCACGCCCCCGACTACAGTGACGGGCTGTCGGCCAGCCTGCGCGCCGGGCTGGCCGCGCTGCCGGACGACGTCGACGCGGTCCTGGTGTGTCTTGGCGACATGCCGCTGGTCACTGCGCGGATGCTGGACCGGCTGATCGGCGCCTACGACCCGGACGAAGGGCGCACGATCGTGCTGCCGACGTTTGCAGGCGAGCCGGGCAACCCGATGCTGTGGGACCGGCGCTGGTTCGCCGACATGGCGGCGATCACCGGCGACGGGGGAGCGCGGCCGCTGCTTGCCGCACGAGCAGAGCACGCGATGGAGGTCGAGATCGGCGAGGACGCGGTGCTGCGCGACTTCGACACGCCGGACACGTTGGCAGGGCTGGACGACGGCTGAGGCGGCGGGAAGCAGGCAAGGCTGGGCTCTGCCCAGA
>CAXSES010000058.1:0-12078 GCA_964236225.1 uncultured Acetobacteraceae bacterium | reverse complement strand
GACACCGGCGCGGGCACCGGCCCTGCAGGGACGCTGAGGCGGCGCGGCCGGACCAGTGACGGTGGCCGACCGCGGCTGCTCCAGGGTTTTGGCGGCAGCGGCTCGGTGCCCGGTGGCCACAGGCTGGTGTGGGACTGGATGGCGACGACGTAGGTCAGGCCGAGACTGGTGATGCCGTCGCGCAACGCAGTGTCGATCCCGTATCCGGCGTCGGCCAGCACCGTGCACGTGGAACGCCAGCCTCGACGGCGGCGCGAGTTTGCGCCAGCGCGATCTGCGGCTTGGTCTGGAACACGACATCGTCCGGCACGCCGGCGCGGGCGCGCCGAGCAGGGTCGTCGGCCCAGGGCTGAGCCCGGGGCTGGGGCAGGTACAGGCGATGGGTGATGAAGGCTGGCGTGATCGGCTGCGAGCGACAGCGTAACCGCCACCTGGCAGTTGTCCTGCTCGCCGAGCTGCCCGCGATATTGCCGGGTGACACCGACCGAATGGGTGCCCTTCTTGAGCATGCCGGTGTCGTCGATCATCCAACCACGGATCGGGCCTTGCTGCTCGATGACGGGCAGAACACGGGCACGGACGGCGGCCAGAAGCGCCTTGTCCGACCAGTCGGCCTTGGCCACGAAGTGATGCAGCGACCGGTGCGCGGCCCGGACGCGGCCGGGTTCGACACGGGCCGCCATCGGCTCCATGCTCTTGCGAGCCCCGGGCAGCGGCAAGCCCGTGCAGCAGGACCGGAACGGCGTTGCCCGGTCAGCGTGCCCGAGCGAGCGGCTCAGCGCCTCGACATAGGCGCCAAGGCATGACTCGCTCCCGAACATGCCTGGTACAGAACCCACAACTTGCCTCAGGGATCATGAGTCCGGCCCCATAAGCAACGCAGCACAATCACACAAGAACTTCGTGACACATCAAGATCAGAAGCTGGAGGGCATTGGATAATCGTCGGCGTTGAGCACCCAACCGGGCTTGCAGGAGAAATCCATTCGGGGCGGGCTGAACAGGTCCACCAGCTGGTTCACGCCTTTGCCGATTGCCTGGGTCGTATGGATGGAAGGTGGCGGTATGACGGCGAGCGAAGGCGACCCGCATAGCTCGTGATCGTCATTGCGCCACCGGTTCATGTCCGGCGTCCAAGGCCAACGCAGATGATGGACGAACTCGCCCTGCAGTGCCAACGACCCCTGCTGGAAATCGTCATGGTGATGCGGTGACAGCTTTGCCGTGTCGCGGGGGCCATCCCAAGGGTCGAGATAGTTGATCATAAGTGTTGTGCAACGGAAGATTCGCCCGAAGCGTCCGGGTGATGGCGGCACGTCCAGGCTGTAGCTGCGGACCTTGAGGCCGCCTACAGGATCGGGCCAGGGCTGCAACAACGTCGTATTCGGCTGCGGTGCGATGTAGGCCGCCGCATTGGCGCAAAGCATCGCGATGTCCGCCGCGCGATGGCTGAAAATCCGCACGACCTGCCCGCCCGTCACCACCTGCACACGGCTGTCGCCCGGCGGCACGAACACGATCCGGTTGCCGGATATCGTCTCCGTCTGCCCGCCGGACCGGACAACCACCTCGGTCCGGGCATCCGGGAGCAGGATGGCGTACTCGTCAACCTGTTCGGTCCGCGACAGAACGGCACCGGCTTCAGCTTGCGTGTAGGCGACCACGAAATTCTGACCCCGCCCATACCACGATCTCATCAACGGATCGTGTTCAGCAGGCGGTGTCTGATAGAACTTCAGGTAGTCGGCTCCGGCAAATGCAGTCACCTGCCGGGGTGCGGCAGACGCTTGCGTCAGGGCGGCCCTGGGGTCTGTTGCGTCGTACATGCTGATCCTTACTTCTTGCTTGCATCTGGGGTCGGGCCGGCATGGCCGAGCGCGCGGGAGATGCGCGCCGCCGCGGCAACCACTTGACAGACCTGTTCATCAGAAGGAACGGCTTCGACATACTGGATGGAGTCCACAATCGCGACGGCGCCGATGCAAGCTGCCGAACCGTCGAAAAGCGGCGCGGCCAGCCCGTTGACGCCGGCCAGCGTCTCGTTCGGGGATACTGCCCAGCCGCGCTCCCTGACGCGCCTGATCTCGGCACGCAGAGCCGATGGGCTGACGATCGTGCTCGGCGTGTACATCTCCAACCGGCTGCTCAGTACCCGCGTGCGGACAACCTCGTCGCCCCAGGCCAGCACCACCTTGCCCTGTGAGCTGCCGTGAAAGCTCAGCACGGAGCCCTCGCGTACGCTGATCTCGATCGGCGCCGTGCCCATGATGGTCGCCAGCACGCGCGCGCCTGCCGGGTCGGTCTGGGAAACCACCACCGGGTGTCCGAGTTGGTCGCGCAGCTCGCGCATGACGGGCCGGGCCATGCTGGCCAGATCGAAATGCTCGGCAACCGCGCGCCCCAGAGTGACCAGCCTGGTACCGACGCGATACTTGTCGCTGCCGGCGGCCTGCACGACGTAGTCCTGCTCCAGCAACGTGCGCAGATGGCGATGCGCCCGACTCTTGGAGACGCCGATTGCGGCGGCAATCGCCGTGACACCCGTATCGTTGGGCTGGACCGCGAGGTGTTCCAGAATTTGTAGGGCGATGGTGACCGCCTGTATGCCGTCGCCAGCGCCTTGGCCATCCATCATGGGCATTCAACCCCCCGATCCCGCAAGCCCGCATTTGACAGTCCTGGCCGACGCCTCCTATTCAGCAGGACGTTGTGCCGCAGCGCAGAATACACGGCGATCAAGCGGGAGCCAAGAATGCTGGACGGGTCGTGACCACCGGGGCGTTCTGGACCTTCTCCGTGGGCTTCTACAACCGCAAAGGCGCCGAGGCCGCATGCATCGCGTTGCAGGACACGTATGGCGCCGATGTGGACGTCGTGCTGTTCGCGCTCTGGTGCGCAAGTCGCGGGCAGCGGCTGGACGTTGACGGGCTGGCCGCCGTTGATGCCGCCATCAGTTCGTGGCGCACCACCGTCGTGCGACCGATCCGCCAGGCCCGCCGAGCCCTCAAGCTCGCCCCTCCCAGCCTGTTTGCTCCTGCCGCAATCGCGGCGTTGCGCGAGCGGCTCCTGTCTGCGGAACTTGAGTCCGAACGTCTGCAACACGCCGCCATGGAAGGGCTGGCGCCTCCGCCGGGCATGGACGAGCCAGGCCCGACGGCACATGACAACCTTGCCTGCTTCGCCCTGCACGCTGCCATCCCGCCCGACGCCGCGCCCTTCGCGTCACTGTTGCAGGCCTTCGCATGACCACGCGGCGGCTCATCGTGGGCATAAGCGGCGCCTCCGGGGTAGTCTACGGAATACGCATGCTGCAGAAGCTGCATCAGGTCGGCGTCGAGACCCACCTCGTCATGAGTCGGTCGGCGCAGGTCACGGCAGCCTACGAGACGGACATGAAAATCGCCGAAATCACCGCCCTGGCCGACGTTTCCTATGCGCAGGCCGACATCGGGGCCGCAATCTCCAGCGGATCGTTCCGCACGATGGGAATGGTCGTCGCTCCCTGCTCGATGCGCACCCTGGGCGAGATATCGACGTGCGTGAGTTCCTCGTTGCTCACCCGGGCGGCCGATGTGGTGCTGAAGGAGCGCCGGCGCCTGGTGCTGATGATCAGGGAGACTCCCCTGCATCTCGGACATCTCCGCGCAATGGTGGCCGCGACCGAGATGGGGGCGATAATCTACCCGCCCGTCCCCGCGTTCTATGCCAACCCGAAAACAATCGATGAGCTGGTAGACCAGACCGTCGGACGCGCACTCGACCTGTTCGACATCGACGTCGGCTCAGTGCATCGTTGGCGCGACAAAGCGAGTGGGTAGCACCTGACGCGACTGTGTTGCACAGATGGAAGGCGCACGGATCGCCGAGCGGGACAGGGATCGCCCTCGCTGCCAGCGTCCTGAACCGGATGCTCGAACCCGGACCCGGAGTACATCGCCTGGCATGACAGCCGATGCAGGCAGGTGCTCCACCCCCGTCTCTCAGTCCGTGCAACACAGTCCCTGGCCGCCACATGCGACGGCTCAGAAACTAGCAGGCCTAAAATCGGGTTCTGGCCAAAACAGGGAGTCCCAGAACATCATTGACGTTGACGCGCAAGGTGGCACCCACCTGAACCGCATGGTTCAGATTCGCCCTGGGAGCAGGTGAACCGAGCTGATCCGGATGCCAGATATACTCCAGGTAAGATGTCAGATCCATGCCAGATGTAAGGTGGATACCGTAGTTGACTTCCAGAAGCGTCTCGGACCCAGAAATGTTCGTCCGCAGCCGCTGCGACGCCGCAACAGCCGATTCCTGATTAACACTGCGATGATTGAACAAGTTTACCTCTACAGCCACCCCGAATGTATCTTTCGGCCGAAAGGCAAACGGGCCGAAATCAAACAGGCCTACTGTTATGTTGTCTCGTATGATGCCGTACCCCGAGGTCAGGAAATTGAGATCGCTGAACACGATGAGCCGCCGGGTGCCAGAAAGGGTTGGGCGCCAGATCGTCTGCTCCAGTTGGGTGTAGATTGTCGAACGCCCGCTATGAGGTTGCGCCACGCCACGATTTGTCGTGAGCGGCATCTGCCGTGTGTTGTAGAACGGATCGGGGTACTTTATGGTATCGTAAGTATAGCCTAGCGTGTATTCCCTGGGGTAGGGATCGTCTGCAAGGCTCGTCCTGTAGCCGAGTTCGACAGGAAATTCCGCGCCCTGGGACTCATTCAGCCCCCAGGACGTGCCTGGCCAGCTGCCGTGATTGTTGGCGCGCAGATAGGGTTCCTCCTCGAAGACGGCGGCTTTGATGTAGTATGACCTGGCTGGGCGGTAGAGGATGTCAGCCATCCAGCTGGAGGTCTGAAAATTGGGTCCCGAGGTATTGGTAACGAATGCTCGTGGGGTTGTGCAAAGAAACGTTGCAAACCGACAATTGATCTCCGAGGTATCGAATCCGGCGCCGGTGACATTGTAGCGCCCCGCAAGCAGGACCAGGCGGTCCCCTAGAAAATGCTGATCCCATGTCAGCTCGCGCAACTCGAAGCCGTCACGAAGGCTGAAGTTGCTGATGGCTGTGTAGGTCGCACCGTTGAATTCATTGCTGCGTCCATTGCCGGCAACGTCGTTGATCTGAAAATGCAGAGCGGCGCCCTTGACTCCGAAGATGCGATTAAGATCGAGATCCACTCCCGCAATCGCCCAGTTCGTGGCGAATGAGCCGTGATTTATGCCCCCCGCCGTAACCGCGGAATATTCCGAAACATTGAACAGGTTGATATACGTGCCATGGTCCAGAAGCGTCCGTCCGAATGCCGACAAGGGAACCGGCTTAGCATTCGCCGTAGGATTGAACGGGAACGCTACACCGGCTCCAGGACCCTCCTGGGCTCGGGGCAAAACCTTTCCGGTGTCGGACGGTCTGGATGTATCCTGCGATTGTGCAGGGGAAGGGCCGTCTGCAGACGAGTCGTGGGCATCGATGTTGACGGGCGCCGCGTAGGTGGATGTGCTGCTTGTGCACCAACAGACAGCACACACGACCATGGTCCAGCAGAGCCGTTTCTGCAGCTTTCTGGCCGTACGACCGGCGAAATCCCGATAGGGTGAGGACATCCTTCGATCCCGAACGCCGCGACCAGTTTTCTGGCAAATGTGCTGTAAAGCTGTCTCAGGATTTTTCACAATTCACCTGCAGGAAATTTCAAGGATTACTCTATGCACTCAGATATCATCGTCGATATTGGTTAGGACTGACGGGGTAGATTTCATTGCGGCTTGTTCCGCACAGCATCAAGGGCTTGCGATGCCGCGGTCCGCATGAAGCCTTGATCGGACGACACCACGAAAGTCGTGGCTCCCTGCGCTTCCAGCCACGCCACCTCTTGGGCCGTCGCGACAAAGACGCAGACCGGTTTCCCGATCCTTCGGGCAGCGGCAGTAATACATAGCACGGCGTCCTGGACCTCTGCCGCTTCGGGCGACGCAGCGTGCATCGCCACTGCCAGGTCAGCACGGCCGATAAACAGCGCATCAATGCCCGGTGTGGCGGCGATGCCGTCGATGTTTTCCAGAGCCTCAGGATCTTCTATCTGCGCAATGACGACGGTGGCTGAGTCTGCGGCATCGATCACGTCCCACATGCGTCTGCCGCCATAACCTCCAACGCGCGGCGACCCGGAGTAGCCCCGGCGACCGTTACGGTAGCGACAAAGGCCAGCGGCCTCCTGGGCCTGTGCCGCGGTGGCGATATGCGGCACCAGGACGCCGGTGGCTCCGCAATCCAGCACGCCGAGCAGGCTTGCAGGACCGGAAACACGCACGAGGCCCACTGTTCCAGACGCACGGCAGGCGAGCAGCCCGACATCGATCGATGCGCGATCGAGTGCCGCATGCTCCTCGTCCAGCACAACGAAATCATACCCCACGTCGGCGAGTATCTCGACCGACTGGATCGCAGGTGTCTTGACGAACGCGCCGATCAGCCGTTCGCCGGAGATCAGCCGTCGCCGGAAGCTAGCCTGGTCGTTTGCCACAATCGTTTCTCCAGAGTTGATGCCAGCTTGGGACCTACGTGAGTGCGCCGGGCGGACCAGTCGCCTAGCTGACGGGAGAGCCGGTCGTGACGGCCTGCCCCGAGCGCGGTGGCGCGGCCGCGTAGGCGCTCAGCGACGTGCCGCATGTCTCCGGCAGGAGAACGGTGGCCACGATGGCCAGGGAATAGCCGCCCAGCGACATCAGGCCGATCGCCTGTCCCAGCGGCATGACCTGGGCCAGCATGCCCACGAAGGTCACGAAGAAGGCGCCGAGGCTCCGTCCGACGTTGTAGGCGAAGCTCTGTCCCGTGGCGCGGATCGCCGTCGGGAACAGCTCGGTGAAGTACGGTCCCATCGAGCTGTAGACCCCGACGGCGAAGAAGCCGAGCGGCAGGCCCAGAAGCAGCATTACGACATTGGATGCATGTATCCATGTATAGATGAGAACAATGACCAGGCTGCACACGCTGAAGATCATGAAGTTGCGGCGGCGTCCGATGGCGTCGCTCAGATAGGCGCTCGCGACATAGCCAAAGAACGCGCCGATGGTGACAACCAGCACATAGGACGAGCCCACAATTGGGGAGAGGTGCCGCACCGTCGTCATGAAGGTAGGCAGCCAGGTGACGATCGCATATCCGCTGCCCTGCAGCCCGAGCGCCAGGAGCGAGGTGAGGATCGTGGTGCGTAGATGAGCATGCCCAAAGATCGCCAGCAGACCGGGCCGATTGCCGGACGCATTCACGTGCGCCTTCGAATGCGTGAACACGTCCGGCTCATGGACGTAGCGGCGCAGGAACACGACGAGGGCTGCGGGCAGGATCCCGACCCAGAAGACGGCTCGCCAGGCCCAGTCGCGCGGCAGCAGCGCGAACAGCGCCGCCGACACGATGGCCGCCGCGCCCCAGCCCACCGCGTAGCCGCTCTGGACGCAGCCGACCGCCTTGCCGCGGTGCCGGGGACGGATGATCTCCCCCATCAGGACGGCACCACAGGCCCACTCGCCGCCAAAGCCCAGCCCCTGCAGGCTGCGCGTGGTCAGCAACTGCCCGTAGGAGACGGTAAAGCCGGAAAGGAAGGTGAAGAAGGCATACCAAAGCACCGTGAACTGCATCACCTTGACCCGGCCGTAACGATCGGCGAGCCCGCCCGCGATCCAGCCGCCCACGGCCGAGGCGACCAGGGTCGTCGTGCCCAGCAGGCCCGCCTGCGTCTGACTGATGCCGAAGACCGCGATCAGGGTGCCCATCAGGAAGCTGAACATCTGGACGTCGAAGGCATCCAGCGCCCAGCCTCCGAAGCATCCCCAGAAGGTCCGCCTCTCCCGCAGGGACAGCTCCTTGTACCAATCCAGCATATCGCCTCCCAGGACGGCTTATACTGCCGCTCGCTGCCCGGACCCGGTTCGTAGACTTGGGTGCGCGGCGTTCAGGTCGTGGCGGAAACGTCCGCCTCCAGCCCGATCGCACGCGCCGCGTTGGACGAGACCATCTTGCGGATGTCGTCGTCCGCGTAGCCGAGATCCATGCACAGCCTGATGCCCCGCCGGAAGCCTTCCAGGGGGCTGAACACGCCCGTCTGCCCCAGGTCGGAGCACAGGATGGTCCGCTCCACCCCCGCGGCGTCGATGTGCTTGCGCAGGTCCTCCTCGGCGCAGGTCTTGAACTTGGAGCCTTCGAGGAACATGCACAGCGAATGCTCGACGAACGCGCCCTGGGCGGCGAGCCCTGTCACGTCGTTCAGCGAGGCGTCCACGATGTCCTCTGGATGCGTGAGCACGAGCCGGCCTACGCCGCGGCGCCGCGCCTCCTCGAACACCAGCCAGGTCTCGCTGACATGCAGATGGCCGCTCGCCAGGACGATGTCGTTGCGCGCGATGATGTCCAGCACCTCCTTGACGTCGTCGCGCACAGTCCTGTCGGGGTTGAGCACGGCGACGGCGGAGGCCGGTCGCATCTTCTGGGTCGAGGCCGGGTGCACCCAGCCGGCGGTCTTCTCCCAGCGCAGGTGGTTCTCGGCGGCGAGCGTCGGCATCCACACGACCTTGCCCCCCATCGCCGCCATGTGCTCCACCGCATAGGGGTTAAAGCCGCCGACGACGTTGTTCAGCACGATGCTGGAATAGATCTTCGTTCTCAACTCGGGATGGTGCCGGGCGATCAGCGCCGCGGTCATCACGCCGCTGTAGTCGTGGTCCTTGGTGATGACCGCCGCGAACCCGGCCCGGGACGCCTCCACGAGAAGGTCGAGGTGATCAAGGCCCCTTTCGGCGATGGAGGGACCGCTGTGGACGTGGGGATCGATGGCGCCGACCAGCAGGGCGTCGATGCGCCGCTCCACGGCCTCTGGGGTGCTTGGCTGCGTCATTCAGTCCTCGATCGCCCGCAGGCGGAGTAGGGGTGCCGGTTCCGCCCGGCCGAGATGGGAGCGGAGCGTGAAGGCGATGCCGCTGCCCAGGGCCATCATGGCCGCAGTGACCAGGAAGCCAGTCGTGAAGCTGTGCGTGAGGTCGTGCGTGCGGCCCACGATGATCGGCGTCAGCACGCCGCCCAGGTTGCCGAGCACGCCGATGGTGGCGATGGCCACCGCGCGGTCGGACCGGGCGATGTAGGTCTGCGAGATCGAGAAGGAGAGCGCGTAGGTCGAGTAGACGCCCGCCGCGGCCATGACGAAGCCGGCGACGACCAGCGCAGGGGAGGCGGCGAGCGCGGCGAGCGTCCAGCCGGCGGCCCCCACGAGCAGTGCAAGGGACGTGTTCACCACCCTCTCCCCGCTGCGGTCGGACGCGCGGCTCCACAGCAGCATGGCGCCGGCGCCGAGCAGGGGCGCCACCATGCTGACAAGCCCGACCTCGTGGTTGCTCAGCCCGAACGTCTTGATGACCGTGGGGGTCCATGTGGTGAGCGTCACCAGGCCGAAGTTCAGCGCCCAGTAGATCGCGGCGCAGGTCAGCACGACGCGACTGGTCGCGATGTTCCAGAACCCCGGGCGCCGCACCACGACGTCCTGCGCCTCTGCGGCCAGGGTGTCGCCCAGCCATCGCCGCTGCTCGGCCGAAAGCCAGCTCGCGTCCTTCGGGTAGTCGGTGAGATAGAACAGGCTCACGCAGCCGATCAGCACGGCCGGCGCGCCTTCGAGCAGGAACAGCCACTGCCATCCCGCCATCCCGAGGGTGCCGTCCAGGCTCAGGATCGAGCCCGCCAGCGCCGAGGACACCGTGAAGCCGAACGGCAGCGACAGCATGAACAACGCATTGATGCGCGCGCGGTACGCCTTCGGGAACCAGAAGCTGAGGAACAGGACGATGCCGGGCAGGTAGCCCGCCTCCGCCACGCCCAGCAGGAACCGCAGCGCGTAGAAGCCGCCTGCCCCCTGGACGAACGCCGTCAGCATGGTGACGCAGCCGGACGCGACCGCCATCCGCGCCAGCGACCGCCGCGCACCGAACCGGGCGAAGGCAAGGTTGCTCGGGATTTCGCAGAGCAGATAGCCCACGTAGAAGACGCCGACCGCGGTGCCGAAGGTCTGCGCGGTGAGGCCCAGCGCCCTGCTCATCGTCAGGGTGGCGAAGCCGACGTTGGTGCGGTCTATGTTGTTGAGCAGGTACAGCAGGATCAGGAACCAGACCAGTCGGAGTCCGGCCTTGCGTACCGTCGCCCGCTCGATCGGAGATGGCTGGTGCAGGGCCGCGCCGCTCATGGCAGGAAATCGCGCAAATCGACGCCGTCGTAGTTGGGCGGCATGGCACGGTCGAAGCGCCTGCGGCTGGCCGGCGCCGTCACCGGCGGCTTGGTCGCGTCGATCATCCACTTTGTGCCGACTCGCTGGAACGACTCCACGCCGGGGACGACCGGGGAGACGTTGTCGAGGCCGAACACCTTGACGTTGGGAAACAGGGTCAGGTCGCGCTCGGCATGCACGCGGGTGGTCATGGACCAGATGATCTGGCGCAAATCCGCGGCGTCGATGTCGTCGTCGACGGCGATGGCCACCTTCGGCTGCTGGTAGGGGCCGGACAGGGCCGCCATCAGCGCCACCTTCGCCTGCCCTTCCACCCTGGGTCGCAGCTTGATCACCAGCATCATCAGCCCCGATGCGGTCAGGCAGCGCACATCCAGCAGGTCAAGGCCGCCGTCGACCTTCCTCAGGTGCTCCATCGTCGCGATCTCGATGCCCAGGCACGTCGTTGACTGCGTGTCGGTTGCAGGAAAGCCGCAATGCAGCGCGTAGTAGATCGCGTCCCGCCGGCGCGTGATCGCCTTGAGGCGGAACACGTGCGCCTGGCCCGGGTCCGGGTAGGTGCCGGTGACCTCGCCGAATGGGCCTTCGGGCTCAAGATGGTCGTGCGGCTCCAGCTCGCCTTCGAGAACGATTTCCGCCTCCGCCGGGACGTCGACGTCGATCGTCTCGCAGCGGATCGTGCGGACACCCTCCTGCAGCAGCGCGCCGGCGAGCTGAAGCTCGTCGAGGCCGAAGCTGGTGGTGAACCCGGCGGCGAACCAGATGGCGGGATGCACGCCGATCACGACCGCCACCGGCGTCGCCCGGCCGAGCGCCGAATACTTGTCGTAGATGCGCCGCGCGTGGCGGGGAAGCATCACGAACCCGGTCTTGTCAGGCCCCATGATCTGCATGCGATGCAGCGACATGTTGGCGATGCCGGTCTCTGGGTCGCGGAGGAAGCTGATGCCGCTCGGGATGAACCGGCCCGCGTCGCGCTCGGAGACCTTGGCGGCGGGGATGTCGAGCAGGCTTGCGCCCTCGCCCACGAGCCTGAGCTCCTTGACGGGCGCCTGGTCGGCCTCCACGCGGACCGGCTCGACGGGATGCATGATCCGCTCGCTGATGTCCTGCAGGAACGTGGCTTCGCTGATCCCCAGCCCGATCGCCCATTTGCGCCGGTCGGCCACGATCTGGCTGCACGCCGTCCAGCCCGGATGGCCTTCGATGTTCGTGAACAGGGTGGACTTGCCCAGCTCGTTAAAGGCCTTCCACTCGACCGCGGCCATGTTGCGCTCGGGATGGACGGACTTCTCGATCCGGATCAGCTCGCCGAGCCGCTCCAGCTCCGTCAGGAAGCTCCTGTACGACTGGTCCTTTGTCCCACCTGGGAGGGTGCCTGTCATGTCAGGCGAGGCACGGCGTTGGCTGAGCCCATGTCGCTGTGTTTGATGTCACACCGCACCCCCCGAGTATTGTTAATCTGTCCTGCTGTGCGGAACAGTGTCCCGATTTAAGTTGGGACTGGGAATGTTGTCAATGCGGTTTTGGCCTGTGCCGGCGAGCATCGTCGCCGCTGCGGAACAAGCCGCCCGACGATCGGGCGCGGCTGCCACGCGATGACGCACGCCGCCCGTGGTGCCGGTTAGCCATAACCAATACCAGCGGCCCTTTGTGTTGACCTGCAAGACAAGCAAGCCTGGGCTCTCCCTCCGCCTGCCATTCCAACGGCCCAAGAGGGCCGTCGGAACCTTCGGCAGGCACCGCCCAGACCCGCCAGGGGCGAGCTGCCCCTGGACCCGGCTCAACTTAAACAAGTGGATTCCAAAGGCGAGCCTTT
>CAXSES010000057.1:0-12095 GCA_964236225.1 uncultured Acetobacteraceae bacterium | reverse complement strand
ACGCGGATCGGGCCGCTCACGCTGTCGAGCACGCGCCGCCAGCCGCCTGGCGCGTTGACATACACCGAGGTCGAGCACCCCGCCGAGCCGCACAGATCCGCGGACTGGAGCTGCACGAACAACGCCGCCGGCGCGTGCGGCCCGGCCAGTCGCGCGCTGCCGACCAGCACCAGCGGCGGCTCGCTCTTGCTGTTCGACGCGGCGACATCGCGTGCGGTGAGCACGCGAGCGGTCTGGTCCTCGGCCGAGCCGGGACGCGCGCTCAGCGCCACCGCGCCGACGGGGGCCGCGACCTTGTGCGCGCGCCGCGGCCCAGGCGCCGCCGCCACCAGTCCCAGCAGGGCCGCCGTCCCGACCAGCCTCCATGCCCGCATCATGTGCTCCCGTGTTCACCGCTACTGATCGGCTTCGCGCAACGCGGTCAAGGCGCGAGCCGCGTGCGCGTGCCGGTAGTTGCTGACGTCGGCGCATCAGCAGGCAAGGCCGGGTTCTGCCCGGACCCGCCCCTGCTTCAAGGCGGGGGCGAGCCGCGCCTGGACCGGCCTCGCTGAGTGGCGATTTCCGAGGGATTGGACCTTGGTGGGGTTCCCGTCTTCAAGCATGGGGGCAGAGCAGGGCAACCGCCCTGGGAGGTTGGCCAAGCGTTCGTGTCGCTGCACGGCCTTGTGGTAGCCCGGAAATGTCGTCAGGAAACGGCGCCCGGTTTTTGTGAGTCGTTCAAGCCGTAACGATCGCCTCCACACGGTTGCCCTGGCGGGCAGAGCCCCTGGCCTTGCTTGCTGAACTGGCCATCCCATTCGGCTGTTGGTGTCGCTTGTCCCAGAAACGCTTCAGGCGACGGCCGCCAAGGGAAGGCCCTCGGCGGAGCCTCAACCTTGCCTGCCTCCCTTGCCAACCTTCGCGCGGCCTGCGACCGAGCCGGCCCATGCGCATCGTCACCTGGAACATCAACTCGCTCCGCCTGCGACTGCCGTTGCTGGAGCGGCTGATCGCGTTGCTCGACCCCGACGTGATCTGCCTGCAGGAGACCAAGGTGCCCGACCCTCTGTTCCCCGACGCGGCGCCGGCGGGACTGGGCTACCCGCACGTCGCGCGCCTTGGCATGAAGGGCTACAACGGCGTGGCCGTGCTCTCGCGCATCCCGCTCACGCAGCGCACGGACGTCCCGAACTGGTGCGGGCGCGGCGACTGCCGTCACCTGCACGTCACGCTGCACTCTGCGACCGGCCCGATGGAGCTGCACGATTTCTACGTCCCCGCCGGGGGCGACGTTCCCGACCGCGACGCGAACGCCAAGTTCGCGCACAAGCTGGACTTCGTGGCGGAGGCGACGCGATGGTTCGCGCGGCGGCCGGGCTTCGGGCGCACGGTGCTGGTGGGCGACCTCAACATCGCGCCGGACGAGCACGACGTGTGGAGCCACCGCCAGCTCCTCGACGTGGTCAGCCACACGCCGGTCGAGGTCGCTGCGCTGCGGGCCTGGCAGGCGACGGGGTTCGCCGACGCGTTGCGCCATTTCGTGCCGGCGGACGAAAAGCTCTACACGTGGTGGTCGTACCGCAACCGGGACTGGCGCGCGTCCAACCGCGGCCGGCGACTCGATCATGTCTGGGTGTCGCACGATCTGGTGCCGGCGCTGCACGCGATGACGGTGCTGGCCGAGGCGCGGGACTGGCCGCGCACCTCGGACCACGTGCCGGTCGCGGTCACGCTCAGGCTGTAGGCGAGCCTCCGACCGCGCCTTGCTCCACGGGTCACGCAGGGCAGGCGATGGCAGGGAACTGATTGGCGGACAGGGGCGGGCGCATCGCCTGCGTTCTACCCTGACTGGTAACTGCATCTTCCGTGAAGACAACTACAGGATGCATTTCTGCAAGTTGTTGCCGCCTGATCTATGTAAAAACCGGTAACAATTTGGTGTTTACAGGCCAGATGCCTGCCCAGGCACCCACACGTCTTTGCGGATCTAGTATGCACGGCCTCGGTCAAGCTGATGGCGCGTCGACCATGTCTGCATGACGATCGCCACAATTATGCGAGAAAGACGGTATCCTATGGTGTCGCTGGGAGACAAGCTGGACTCGCGCAGGGGAATCGGACCCGGTTTCGATTTTCTCCGGGTGGTGCTGGCGACCAGCGTCGTGGCGTGGCACTGCGATCCCTTGCTGACGGGCGGCGCGGGTGTCCTCGACACGAGTTGGGGGGTGTGGTTCGTGGGATACGCGATCCTCACCATGTTCTTCGCTCTGAGCGGGCTTCTCATCGCCGGCAGCGCGCTGCGCCACACCGCGGGAAATTTCCTGCTCAACCGCGGCCTGCGCATCTTTCCCGCGCTGATCGTCGAAGTCATCCTGTCCGCGTTCATACTGGGTCCGCTCGTCACCAGCCTGGCGCCCGCGGAGTACTTCTCCAGCGCGACCACCTGGCACTACCTGACGAACGTGTTCGGGCTGGTCAACTTCCAGCTTCCGGGCGTCTTCTCCAGCCACCCGCTCGACCTGGTCAACCTCGCGCTGTGGACGATCCCCTACGAGCTCGCCTGCTACGTCTTCATGACGGTCGTGATGGTCACGGGGTTCAGGCGGCATCCCAACGTCGTGTTCTTCTGCGGCATCGCGGTCGTCATCGTCGGCCTCGTCGCGGTGGCGCTGGCGATCCCGGTCGAAGCTCCCGGATTCGGCCACAAGATCCTCTCCCACCTGTTCACCAGCAACCGGTCACGGGTGTTCGTGGGCTTCACCACCGGCGTCGCGATGTACGTCTGGCGGCACAGGATTCCTTACAGCGTATGGCTGCTGACCTGCGCCCTCCTGGTCTGCGTGGGCATCGCGGCGTTTGGCCCGGGCGATCGGCTCACCTACCCGGTCGTCAACCTTCTCGCTCCCCCGGCGCTGGTGTATCTGACCGCCTATATCGGCGTCTCCGACTTCCCGACCCTGCCGGTCTTCCACCGCGGCGACTACTCCTACGGAATCTACCTCTACGGATTCCCTATCCAGCAGGTCATCCTCAACGTGTTCCCCTGGATCCGGCACGGCTACGTCCTGTTCGCGCTGTCTTTTCCCGTCATCGTCCTGTTCTCCATCTTCTCGTGGCATGTCATCGAGAAGCCCGTGCTTCGCCTCCGCAAGCAGTTCTCGTTCGTGAGCCGCGTACGACTCGCCGACGAAGCCACCCCTGCAAAGCAGGACGCCAAGATCACCGCGCCGGCGATGGCAAGACCGGGGGAGTGACCGCCTGAGGCACAGGCGCCAGAGCCTCTGCCTCCGGAGTCCCCGGTTCGGGCAGGTGGTTTCCAAACCTCCTGGCCTTCGGCGGCTCCGGCCACAGCCCGGCCCCTCCCACCCGGCTTCCTTCCGCGCCGCACTCCCCCTACACCACCGCCATGTCGATCCCCGCCCTGCTCGCCTTCCTCGTCGCCCGCTGCGCCCGCCACGCTGTCGTGGTCTTCGCCGCCGGCCTGGTGCTCGCCGCGCTGTCGGGCTGGTACGCGTCCGGCCATCTCGGCGTGTCCACGGACGTGGACCGGCTGTTCTCCAACAGCCTCGGCTGGAAGCAGCGACAGGTCGCGCTGAACAAGGAGTTCCCGCAGTTCACCGACCTCGTCGTCGCCGTGGTCGACGGCGCCACGCCCGAGGCCGCGGAGACCACCGCCGCCAACCTCGCCGCATCGCTGGCGCAGGACCACGCCCACTTCACCTCCGTCCGCCAGCCCGACAGCAGCCCGTATTTCGACCAGGAAGGCCTTCTGTTCCTCGATCGCGCGAAGCTGGAGCCGCTGCTCAACCAGACCATCGACGCCCAGCCCTTCCTCGGCCAGCTTGTCGCCGATCCCTCGGCGCGCGGCCTGTTCGCGGCCCTCTCCCTGGTTGCCATGGGCATCGAGCACGGCCAGGCCGACCTCGCGAGCTTCGCCCCCGCGCTGCACGGCTTCCACGACAGCCTCGCCGCCGCAGCCGGCGGCCACCCCGTGCCGCTGTCCTGGGAGCGCCTGCTCTCCGGCTCGCTCGCCGACCAGGGCGGTAAGTACCACTTCATCCTCGTCAAGCCGGTGCTCGACTACGGCGCGCTCCAGCCCGGCGGCGCCGCCACCGCCGCGATCCGCGCCGCCGCGGCGAAGCTGCCCTTCGTGGCAGACGGCACCGCGCACGTGCGCATCACCGGCCAAGTCCCGCTCGCCGACGAGGAGTTCGCCACCGTGGCACAGGGCGCGCTGGCGGGTGCCGTCGGCTCGCTGCTGCTGGTGCTGCTCTGGCTGTTCCTGGCGGTGAAAAGCTGGCGGCTGATCGTGCCGATCGTGCTCACGCTGTTCCTCGGCCTGCTGCTCACCACCGCCTGGGCGGCGTTCGCGGTCGGCACGCTCAACCTGATCTCGGTGGGCTTCGCGATCCTGTTCATTGGCATCGCCGTGGATTTCTCCATCCAGTTCAGCGTGCGCTTCCGCGACATGCGGCGCGGCGCCCCTGACGCCGGGACGGCGCTCATCGCCACCGCGCGCCGCATGGGCCTGCAGGTCGTGGTCGCGGCGCTCGCCACCGCGATCGGCTTCCTCGCCTTCGTGCCCACCGCGTTCACCGGCGTGGCAGAGCTGGGCGTGATCGCCGGCAGCGGCATGCTGATCGCGCTCGCCTGCACGCTCACCTTCCTGCCTGCCGCCCTGCGCGTCTTCCGCCCGCACGGCGAGGCCGACGAGGTCGGCTTCACCTGGGCCGCGCCCGCGGACCAGAGCCTCGCGCGCTCCCACCGTCTGCTGCTGGCCGGCTTCGCGCTGGTGTTCGTCGCCGGCATCGCGGCGCTGCCCTTTCTCCGCTTCGACGCCGACACGCTCGACACCAAGCGGCAGGACACCGAGGCGATGCGCACGCTCCAGGACCTGACAGGCGATCCCGTCACCAACCCGTTCACCATCGACATCATGCGCCCAGGCGTGGCCGAGGCCGCCGCGCTGGGGACGCAGGCCGCCGCCCTGCCGCTCGTCGGCACCGCGCTGACGCTGCAGAGCTTCGTGCCGCAGGACCAGACGCCCAAGCTGGCGCTGGTCGCCGACGCCGCCAGCATTCTCGCCCCGACCCTGTCCGCGAGCCCGACCGCCGCCCCCATCACCGCCGACGACCTGCGCATGGCGCTCGACGCCACCGCAGCCCAGCTCGGCCACGTCGAGGGCAGGCTTGCCCCCGACTCGCCGATGCGCCCGATCCTGGTCGACCTGAAGGCGCTGCACGCCGCATCGGATGCCACGCTGCTGGCGATGAACGAGGCGCTGGTGCGCTTCCTGCCGATGCAGCTCACCCGGCTGCGCACCCTGCTCACCGCGAAGCCGGTCGGCCTGGCCGACGTGCCGCCCGCCATCAGCCGCGACTGGGTGCTGCCGGACGGCCGTGCCCGCCTCCAGCTCGTGCCCAGGGCCGACGCCGCGCGCGGCAGCCGCAACCTCCACGACTTCGTGACCCAGGTGCAGACCATCGCTCCCGACGCCGGCGGCTCCGCCGTCACCATCGTCGCCACCAGCGACACCATCATCGCCGCCTTCCGCCGCGCCGCCATCGGCGCGATCCTGGCGATCGCCGTGATCCTGTTCCTGGCGCTGCGCCGGGTGCTGGACGTGGCGCTGGTGCTGGCGCCGCTGCTGCTGTCGGCCGCGATGACCGCGCTGGTCATGGTGCTGGCAGGCATGCAGCTCAACTACGCCAACATCATCGCCCTGCCGCTGCTGCTCGGTGTCGGCGTGTCGTTCAACATCTACTTCGTGATGAACTGGCGTGCCGGC
Organism: uncultured Acetobacteraceae bacterium; assembly: GCA_964236225.1. Taxonomy (GTDB): domain Bacteria; phylum Pseudomonadota; class Alphaproteobacteria; order Acetobacterales; family Acetobacteraceae; genus CAXSEF01. The sequence goes on along the minus strand of CAXSES010000057.1, from coordinate 6,328 downwards.
GAGACCGCCCGCCTCGCCTCGCCCACCGCGCGCGCTGTGATCTTCTCCGCGCTGACCACCGGCACCGCGTTCGGCTCCCTGGCCCTGTCGCGACACCCGGGAACGGCGAGCATGGGCGACGTGCTGCTGCTCAGCCTCGCCTGCACGCTGGTCGCGACGCTGGTGTTCGTGCCGGCGCTGCTCTCGGCGCTGCCGCAACCGAGGCAAGGATAGCAAGGCCAGGGCTCTGCCCCATTGCTTGGAAGCGGGGACCCGCCAAGGGCGAGCCGCCCCTGGACCGGCTCTACTTAAGTGATGGATTCCAAAGGCCTGCCTTTGGCGGAGTTTGAGGCAGAGCCTCAACCTTGCTTGCTACCCTTCCACCCGCTCGACCTTGCCCACCAGCACGATGTACGACAGCGCCCCCAGCAGTGCCGTTCCCGCGACGAACAGCATCGGCCGGGTGAAGTCGTCGCCCGACACCAGCAGCCCGATCACGATCGGCACCGCGATCGCCGCCAGGTTGCCGCACAGGTTGAACACCCCGCCCGTCAGCCCGATCAGCCGCTCCGGCGCCAGCGCGGAGACCAGCGACCAGGTGATCGACGCGAACCCGTTGGCGAAGAACGCGACGGCGAGGATCGCCACCACCAGCGCCGGACTCCGGACGTAGTTCGCCGCCACGATCACCGTGGACAGCAGCAGCCCCGCGATGATCGGCAGCTTGCGCGCCGTGCCCAGCGAGGCGCCGCGCCGCAGCAGCAGGTCCGAGATGAGGCCGCCCGACAGCGAGCCGAGGAACGCCGCCAGGAACGGGATCGCCGCGTAGAACCCGGCGCGGATGAAGTCCATGTGTCGATACTGCACGAGGTAGGTCGGGAACCACGTCAGGAAGAACCAGGCGGTGCAATTCAGCCCGAACTGCCCGACGTAGATGCCCCACAGCTTGCGCCGGCTGAGCACCAGCGCCAAGTCGGCCCACCGGAACGGCGCGCGCCGCTCCGCCAGCCGCCGGCTCAGGTCAGGGATGCCGCCGCCCTCCTCGATCAGCGCGACCTCCGCCGCGTTCGCGCCTGGAAAGTCCACCGGGTCGCGGTAGAGCGCGTACCACGCCCCGGCCCAGCCCAGACCCACGAGCCCGGTGACCACGAACACCGCCTCCCAGCCGTAGCGGGCGTCGATCCAGGTCAGCACCGGCGCCAGGAACGCCAGGCCCACGAACTGCCCGGACGTGTAGAAGCCGATCACCCCCGCCCGCTGGCGCTCGCCGAACCAGGTGGTGGCGACGCGGTTGTTCACAGGGAACGCCGGCGCCTCGCACACGCCCACCGCGACGCGCAGCGCGAACAGCGCCGCGAAGCTGCCCGCCAGCCCGAGCGAGATCGTCGCCATCGACCATAGCGCCAGCGCCAAAGCATACAGCACCCGCGGCTCGACACGGTCCACCAGCCACCCGGTCGGGATCTGCAGCGCGGCGTAGCTCCAGCCGAAGCCCGAGAACACCAGCCCCATCGCCACCGCATCGAGGTGCAGCGCGCCGGCCAAGTGCGGCCCCGCGATCGAAAGGTTGCTGCGATCAAGGTAGTTGATCACCACAGAGACGAACAGCATCGCGGCGATGATGCGCCGCCGGTTCGTGGGCACCGCGCCTGTCGACATCCTTGCCCCCGTTGGCTCCGAAGCCTCCTGCACCAAAGGCCTGCGAGTGTGACCAGTCCAGGCAAGAAAGGTTGAGGCTCTGCCTCAAACTCCGCCAAAGGCTCGCCTTTGGAAACCAATACTTAAGCAAGGCCAGTCCAGGGGCGGCTCGCCCCCCGCCTTGAAGCAGGGGCGGGTCTGGGCGGAGCCTGCCAAAGGTTCCGACGGCCCTCTTGGACTGTTGGAAGGGCAAGCGGAGGGAGAGCCAGCCTTGCTTCCTGGCTGGCCGACACCCGGGGTCATCGGCCTTGCGCGCCCGTCAGCCTCCGTACGTCGTCAGCTCCACCCCCGCCAGCGCGCGCCGCACCGCCGGGTCCAGCAGCGCCGCCAGCTCCGCCGCGTGCTCGTAGCCCGGCATCAGCCTGCGCAGCACAGGGCCCTGCCGCGTCGCCGGATGCAGGTAGATCTCGCTCAGCCCGTCCGGAAGCTGCGCCGCCAGCCGCACCAGCCGCGCCGCCGTCATGTGCCCGCTCCACGCCAGCCCGAACGCGTGGTCGTTCACCCGCAGCCCCGCCCGCACCGCCTGCCGCCTGAGCACCCCGGACCAGCGCCGCAGCGCCCTGTCCCCCAGGCCGGCCCGCGTGCCGCACGCCGCCAGCACCGCCGCAGGCTCGCTCGGCACCCTGAGCGCGCGCAGCCCGTGCCGCAGCCCCGCCTCGATCATCAGCCGCCCCACCGTGGGATGCAGGTGCATGTGCTTGTGCGCGTTGGCGTGGTCGAGCCGCAGCCCCGTCGCCGCGAACGCCCCAAACTGCGCCGCGATCTCCGCCGCGAGCTGCCGCCGCACCTCGCGGCGGAAGAAGTAGCCCACGCCGAGCCGAAGCTGGTCCGAAGGGAATCGTCCCGCCGCGTCGACCAGCGTCGGGATCGCCGACGCCGGCAGCACCGCCGGCCCCTCGATCACCACCAGGTGCAGCCCGACCCTCAGCCCCGGCAACGCCCTCGCCCGGCGTACCGCGTCCCCGGCCGCCTCGCCGGCAACCATCAGGCTGGCGGTGGACAGCAGGCCGTCCCGATGGGCTCGCTCGACGGCCTCGTTGACCTCGACGCTGAGGCCGAAATCGTCGGCGGTGAGGATGACGCGCCTCATCGAGGGAAAGAAAGCAAGGCCAGGGCTCTGCCCTGGACCCGCCAGGGCGAGCCGCCCTGGACCGGCGCAAGTAAGGAAAGGCGGGACGTGCCGCCGGCCCGAGTCGAGGGTTCCAAGGGCTCGCCCTTGGCGGGGTCCAGGGGCAGAGCCCCTGGCCTTCCTACGCAGCCTTGTTGCGCTCGCGCAGGAACTGGAAGAACTCCACGCCCTCGCGCAGCCTGCGCTTCATCATCTGCGGGCTGCGCACCATCTCGTTCATGATCGAGGCGATCTTCGGCGCCCGGAAGTAGAACTTGCGGTAGAACGTCTCCACGCTGTCGAAGATCTCGGTATGCGACAGATGCGGGTAGTGCAGCGGCGCGATCTGTACGCCATGGTCATCGATCAGCTCGGCGTTGCCCTCGTCGAGCCAGCCATTCTCCAGCGCCTGCTTGTGCAGGAACGTGCCCGGGTAGGGCGCCGCCAGCGAGACCTGGAGAGTGTGCGGGTTGATCTCGGTGGCGAAGCGGATCGTCTCCTGGATGGTCTCGCGGGTCTCGCCGGGCAGGCCGAGGATGAAGGTGCCGTGGATCTTGATGCCCAGCTCGTGGCAGTCGCGGGTGAACTTCTTCGCGACCTCGATCCTCATGCCCTTCTTGATGTTGTAGAGGATCTGCTGGTTGCCGGTCTCGTAGCCGACGAGCAGCAGACGCAAGCCGTTGTCGCGCAGCACCTTGAGCGTCTCGCGCGGCACGTTCGCCTTGGCGTTGCACGACCAGGTGACGCCCATCCGCCCCAGCTCGCGCGCGATCGCCTCGGCGCGCGGCAGGTCGTCGGTGAAGGTGTCGTCGTCGAAGAAGAACTCGCGCACCTGCGGGAACATCGCCTTGGCATGGCGGATCTCAGCTGCGACATGCTCCGGGCTGCGGGTGCGATACTTGTGCCCGCCCACCGTCTGCGGCCACAGGCAGAACGTGCAGTGCGACTTGCAGCCGCGGCCCGTGTACATCGACAGGTAAGGATGCATCAGGTAGCCGATGAAATAGTCCTCGATGCGCAGGTCGCGCTTGTAGACGTCGGACACGAACGGCAGCGTGTCCATGTCCTCGATGACCGCGCGCTCCTTGTTGTGCACCACGGCGCCGTTGTGGTTTCGGTACGAGATGCCGTCCACCGAGGCGAGGTCGCGTCCCTCGGCGATCTCCTGGATGGTGAAGTCGAACTCGTTGCGCGCCACGAAGTCGATCACGTCGCCCGCGAGCAGGCTCTGCTCCGGCTGCACCGCGACCTTGGCCCCGACCATGCCGATCTTGAGCGACGGATTCGCGTCCTTCAGCGCGCGGGCGACCTTGACGTCGGAGGCGAAGCTCGGGGTGGAGGTGTGCATGACGCACAGGTCGCGCCCGCGCACGTCGGCGAGCACGTCCTCGAGCGGGGTGCGCGACGGCGGCGCGTCGATCAGCCGCGAGCCGGGGACCATCGCGGCCGGCTGGGCGAGCCAAGTCGGGAACCAGAACGACTTGATCTCCCGCTTCGCCTGGTAGCGCGAGCCGGCGCCGCCGTCGAACCCGTCGAACGAGGGCGGCTGCAGGAACAGCGTCTTCATGGCCATGGTACGAGTCATCCCTCTTCCGGGGCGAAGCTTCCGCCGACCGGTCTCAACATCGGCTTCGGCTGGACGCGCAGGACCTGCCCGCGCCACGCCACGGTGTTGTCGGCGTAGCTGACCAGCATCACAAGCACCGACAGCACATCGCGGATCGGCACGAGCCACATGGGCGACATCGCGCCTCTCGGCAACGCCCCGGCGCGCTGCAACAGCCGGTCCACCCTGCGCCCGATCGCCGCACGGCCCGCCCACGCCGCCGCAAGCAGCGCCATCGACCACGGAGCGGCACCCGACAGCGCCACCGCCAGCAACGCCCATCCCGTCGGATACTGCACCACCGACAGCAGGAAGCCCACCGGCGCCAGGGCGCGGATGGTGCGGGCCCAACGCAGCTCGTGATGGAACAGGCGCAGCATCCTGGTCTCGGGCACTGTGGTGGACGGGATCGTGGCCGCGAGCCGGACCTCCAGGCCCTGCCCCGCCACCAGCTGGCCGAGCACAGCGTCGTCGGCCAAATGCGGGGACAGCGCCGCCAGCCCGCCCACCCGCTCCAGCATCTGCCGCGACAGCGCCATCGTGGCACCCAGGCAGTCCTGCCGCCCCAGCGCGCGCGCCATCAGGGCGCCCGGCAGGAAGCTGTGATTGATGTAGGCGGCGCCGAGTCGCGCAGGCAGCCCCGTGCTCGCGGGCAGGCCGGCATAGAGCGTCGTCACCAGCCCGGCGCGCTCGTCGGCCAGCGCCGCCGCCAGGTGTCGCAGGTAGTCGGGTGCTGCGTGGATGTCCGAGTCCGCGATCACCAGCGTGTCGTGGCGCGCCGACGGGACCATGTTGATGAGGTTGGCGATCTTGCGGTTGGCGCCATGCGGCGTCGGGTCCACCACCACGCTCATGTCCAGCGTGGGGAAGCGGGCGCGCAGGCGGCGCAGCACGTGTAGCGCCGGGTCCGTCGGGTCCTGCAGGCCGAAGACGATCTGGAACTGCGGATAGTCCTGGGTGCAGAACGAGGCCAGCGCCTGCTCCAGCATCGGCTCGTCGCCATGCAGCGGCTTGAGGACGGTGATCGGCGGCAAGGCCAGGGCCGGGTCGCGAGCCGCGGGCCGGGCGCGGAACCTCGCCAGCGACCACCACCCGGCCGCGGCCTGCAGCAGGCCGCACGCGGCTAAGGCCGCCGCGAGGAAGGCAGCGCCGCTTGTCGCCGCGAAGATCCAGTCACCCGACACGATCAGGGCTTCATCGCGCCGCCGGACAGGTCGGCCACCTTCTTCTGCAGGCTGGCGATCAGCGCGTCGGCGTTGCCAGAGCCGAGCAGCGCGCGGAAATCCGAGCGCTGCACCGCGACCCGGCTGATCGAGCCCTCCAGCAGCACGTCCACCGCCTGCCAGCCATCCTCGCCCTGGCGCATCACGTAGTCGATGCGGATCGGCTTGCCGCCGCTGGGCACGATCTGCGTCTCGACCACCTGCTCCTGCCCCACCGCGCGCGTCTCCGGCAGCAGGTCGATCTGCTCTCCGTTGTAGGCATTGAAGTTGGCGACGTAGGACGCGACCGTGAAGGTGCGAAACACCGAAAGGAGCTGCGCCTGCTGCTCGGCCGGCAGTTCCGCCCAGCGCGGCCCGACCGAGGTTTGCAGGATCGCCGGCAGGTCAAGCGCGCGCTCCACCACTGGCGACAGGGCATTGAAGCGCTCGGTGAACGGCTGCTTGCCAGTGCGCGCCGCGGCGAGCAGAGCCTGGTCGAGGGCCGCGATCGGGGCGCCGGCGCTTTCCTGCGCCTGCACGGCTGGGCACAGCGCCAGCAGCACCGCAAGCACCGCGAGGCCCCCCTTCCGGCGTCGCTGCGTGTCGAGGCAGCGACCAGGTCGAAACAGGGCTGTCATCGGGACGGAATCACCTTGGGTCCGACAGCCGGGGACAGCTCCTGACCCAGGGCGATCATGGCGGTATTGACGATGTCTTTGTGTCCGAGGGCTGCGT
>CAXSES010000056.1:0-12115 GCA_964236225.1 uncultured Acetobacteraceae bacterium | reverse complement strand
GGTTTCCAAAGGCGAGCCTTTGGCGGGATCTCCGCCTTGAAGCGTGGGGGGCAGAGCCCCTGGCCTTGCTTGCTGAACCGGTCAACGCATAGGACCGTTGGTATGAGCCTCCTCGCCGGCATCACCCCGCGCCCCGGCGAGCCCGCGGCCGGCACGCTGCGCTGCGCGTCCTGCACGCGGGCGCAAGGCAGCGCGGTCGCGTTCTGCCCGTTCTGCGGCGCCGCGCAGCACAGGGCCGCCGCGCCGCCGCTCGCTTCCCCGCAGCCCGCCCCGCCTCCCGCCGCTCCGCCTCCCGCCCCGCAGAGGCCCGCTGCGCCCCCGCCGGGTGCGCCGCCCACGCACGCCGCCGACACCGTCTGGAACCAGCGCGGTCCCGGCGCGCCGCCCGTCTCGTCGCCGCGGGACATGTCGGCCCCGTCCGCCCAGCAGGCTGGCAGCCTTCGCGACGGCGGAGCCCCGGCCGCCGCAGCGCGGGGCGGAACGGTGCGGGACGGAACAGCGCCGGGCCCGCCGTCGCCCTGGACGCCGCGCCGCTCTGCGGGGGTCGTGGCCGCCCTCGTGCTCGGGGCGGTGGTCCTGCGCCAGGTGCTGGCGCCGCCGCCGAGGGCCGCGCTCGTGGTCCGGGTCCACGCGGCCGGCGGCCTGGCGGTCACGGCGGGCCGCGTGCTGGTCGACGACCGGCAGGCGGGCGCGCCCGGCCAGACCCTGGTGGTCGCGCCGGGCAGCCACAGGGTCGGGTTCGACGAGCCGGGCTGGCGCTCGGACGGCCGCGTGGTCAGCGTGGCCCGCGACGCGACGCTGGCGGTGGACCTCGCCGCGCAGGAATTGCCGGCGCACCTCGCCCTCGCCACGGAGCCGCCGGGGGCCACGCTGCGCATCGGCGGCCGGTCCTACGGCCAGACGCCGCTGGCCGTCGACCTGCGGCCTGGCAGCTACGAGCTTGCCCTGACCCTGGGCGGCCACGTGTCCAGGACGGTGCCGGTCACGCTTGGGCGCGGCGAGCAGCGCAGCGTCAGCGCCGACCTCGCCGCCCAGCCAGCCCCCGTGCCCGTCCCGGCGGCGGCGCCCGCGCCGCCGCCGGTCCGGTTCGGCGTGCCGCCGTTCGGCCGCGGCGTGGTGACGTCGCCCACGCCGCTGCGGGCGGGCCCCGGCGACGGCGCGGACACCCTCGCCCTGCTTCCGGCGGGCGCCGAGGTGCAGGTGCAGGCGGAGGCCGTGGGCGACGCGCCCTGGCTCCAGCTCCGCGCGGACGGCCGGCTCGGCTTCGTTCCGGGCGGCGCGGTGGAGTCCTGGGATGCCTGGGCGCAGCGCAGGGAGGCGGAGGGCGCGATCGACGCTGTGACGCCGGACCTGCGCGTGGTCATCGGCGGCAGGGCCAGTCCGCTCGCGGGCGTGCGCCTCCCCGAGCGCGACACCTCCGCCGCCGGCCTCGCCCGCGCGTCGGCCGGCGTCAACGCCGTGCTGCGCGGGGCGCAGGCCCGCTGCGTCCCGCGCGACGCCGCGAGCTTCCAGTGCAAGACGGCCGAGGGGCGCGACGTCGCGGAGATGCTCCTGCTCAACGGCGCCGCCGTGACCGCGGAGGGCGCGCTTCCCTACTATGCCGATGCCCAGCGCAGCGCGCGCGACAAGCGGAAGGGGGCGTGGTCGGAATGATCGCCAGGATGACGCGCGGCCTTCTCCTCGCCGCGCTGCTGCTTCAGGCGGGATGCGCCACCAGGCTGGCCTCGATGTCCGCGGAGCAGCGCCAGGACATCCTGCCGGCGTTCCGCCAGGGCCGCACTGTGCTGGACTGCCGGGCAGCCTGCTCGTGGCAATGGTTCGCCCGCCGCCAGACCCTCGCCGGCCTCCACGCCACCCGGCAATGGAACCAGCTCGCCGGCGAGATCTCCGAGATCGGCTACCAGGAGGACCTGGCGTATTTCTGGCTCGGCCAGGCGGCGGAGGCGGAAGGCTATCTGCCTGCGGCGGCCCGCTACTACGCCGTCGCCGGCGCGCTGGCCCGCGTCGGCGACCCGAACCTGCACTGCGCGAGCGTGAGCCTCGGCGGCTGCTTCGGCATCAACGTGCCCGGGCAATCCCACGCCCGGCTGAACGCTGTGCAGGCTGCGCTGGTCGCCGCATACCCGACGCGGCAGCAGGAGCCGCCGCCAGGCTTCCCCACGCCCGGCCTCGCCGCCGCTCCGCCCGTCGCGGCGTTTCCGCAGCCGGAAGCGGGCCGCGCCGCGCCGCAGCAGGCACGCCTGCTCCAGCCGCCGGCGGCCCGGACCCGGCCGGCGCCGCCCGATGCCCCGGTCGCGCGGGCGCCGGACGACGAGATCGAGCTGCCGCCGATCCGGCGCTGACCTGCGGGCTTGTGGCCTGGAAGCAAGCAAGGCTGGGCTCTGCCCAGACCCGCCCCGTGCTTGAAGGCGGGGGCGAGCCGCCCCTGGACCCGGCGCACCTTAAGGGAAGGCGGTCCAGGGGACCTTCCCCTGGCGGGGTTCCCGCCTTCAAGCAGGGGGCAGAGCCCCTGGCCTTGCTTGCTTCGCCCGCCCACGCCGGGGCCTGGCCTGCTATGCCGCGCGGAACTTCACCCGGTCGGCGAACGAGCGCCGGAAATGCACCACCTTGGGCAGCACCACGGCGCGGCAGTATCCGGCGCCCGGGTTGCGCAGGAAGTAGCTGTCGTGCTCCGCCTCGGCCGGGAAGAACTGCCGCAGGGGCTCGATGACGGTGACGATCGGCTGCGGCCAGATGCCGGCCTGCCCGATCTCTGCCACGACCTCGCGCGCCACCCTGTCCTGCTCGGGCGACGCGGTCAGCACCACGGAGCGGTACTGCGTGCCGGCATCCGCGCCCTGGCGGTTGAGCGTGGTGGGGTCGTGCAGGGTGAGGAACACCCGCAGCAGGTCGGCCAGCTCGAGGCGTGCCGGGTCGTAGGTGACGCGGACCACCTCGGCGTGCCCTGTCTGCCCGGTGCACACCGCGCGGTAGGTCGGGGCCTCGACGTGGCCGCCGGCATAGCCGGACTTCACCCGCACGACGCCCTCCAGCTCCTGGAACACCGCCTCCAGGCACCAGAAGCACCCGCCGCCCAGGACGATCTCTGCCTCGCCGCCCGCTCCGCCGCCGCCCGTTCCGCCGCCACCCGCCTCGGCCTCGATCCTGTCCACAATCGCTCTCCCGTGTCCCGTCATGCGACAGGAAGTGGCGACGCCGCCGCGCCGTTGAAGGGGATGGGGCGGCGGGGCGGCGAGGCGCCGCATCCGGGCGGTTTGCATCGCCGTAATGTCATCGCGCGGGGAACAGGGCCCGGCCCCGAACGGTGGATTGTCATGACCCGCAGCTTGCCAGCGACCCCCTCCGTGTTACGCTGCCTGCCTCATGCGCCAGGGCGCGTGGCCCCGGCGCACCCGCGCCGTGCGGCGTCCGGGCGGCGCGTGGGGCGAGGAGTGGCGTTGGCAGGAATACCCGATGCGATCGATGGGGAGTCGCTGCTGCGGCGGTGCGCTGCGGGGGACCGGGATGCGTTCCGCGCCCTCTACGACACCCATTCCGGCCGTCTGTACGGCGCGGCGCTGCGCATCACCCGCCAGTCCTCCCTGGCCGCGGACGCGGTGCACGACGCCTTCCTGCAGGTCTGGCAGAACGCGGCGCGCTTCGATCCGGAGCGCGGCGCCGCTGACACCTGGCTGCTCAGCCTGGTGCGCTACCGCGCGCTCGACCTCGCGCGGCGGCGGGTGCGCGAGGTGAGCGGGGCGGACCTGCCGGAGGAGGCGGACCCGGCGCCCGGCGCGCTGGCCGACCTGCTGGCGCGCGACGACGCGGCGGCGCTGCACGGCTGCCTGGGCGAGCTGGACGAGGACCGCCGCTCCCTGATCTGCATGGCGTTCATGGACGGGCTGACGCACACCGAGCTGGCGGAGCGCCTCGAGGCGCCGCTCGGGTCGGTGAAGTCGCGCATCCGCCGCGGCCTGGCCGCCCTTCGCGCGTGTCTCGACCGATGAGCGGCCCCCCCGACCGCGACGCCCGCTTCGGCCCCGACGAGCCGCCGGAGGACCTGGCCGCGGAGTACGTGCTCGGCTGCCTCGACGCTCCGGCGATGGCGGAGGCGCGCCGACGCATCGCCGAGGAGCCGGCCTTCGCCCGCGAGGTGGAAGGCTGGGAGCGCAGGCTGCTGCCGCTGGCCGCCCTGCTGCCGGAGCGTGCGCCGCCTGCCGCGCTGTGGGACCGGCTGGAGCGCTCGCTGGCGGAGCTGGGCGCCACGGCCGGCGCGACGACCGGCGCGACGGAGGCGCGGCCCGCCCTGCGTGCCGTGCCAGTCGCGGCCGTGCCGGGCGGGCGGCTCGGCGAGGACGGGCGGGGCGTGGGCGAGGCCACGGCGCTGCGGCGCAGCGTGCGTCGCTGGCGTCTGGCCACCGCGGCGTCGCTGGCGCTGGCGGCGGGCGTGGCGGGGCTCGCGCTGCGCCAGCCGGCGGGGACGCGCTCGGTCGCGGCGCTGGCGCCGGCCGGCAGCCAGTCCGGGCTGTTCCTGGCGATGGCGCGGCCGGATGGCACCCTGGTGCTGCGCGCCGTGTCCGCGGTGGCGGTGCCGAAGGGGCGCGACCTCCAGCTCTGGTCGCTGCCGCAGGGCGCGACGGTGCCGGCCTCGCTCGGCGTGCTGCCCTCGGACGGCAAGCAGGTCCAGGCCAGCCCTGCGGCCGGCGGGCAGTTGCTGGTCAGCCTGGAGCCGGCCGGCGGCTCGCCCACGGGAGCCCCCACCGGGCCGGTGGTTTACTCGGGCAAGCTGATCACGGAGTAGCCGGCCCTGTCGGAGTGGTGCGCGGGCCGGAGGGCAGGGCGGGAATCCTGCCCTCCTCCTTCGCCGGCGCGCTGTTGCCAAGGCCGGCGCCGAGGATACGATCGCCCGGCGGCTGTCGGAGTCGGGCCGCGGCATCGTGGCGGGAGCGAACCGCTCCCGAGTCCTGGCGTTGCCCACCGCACGGAGGATCAGAGATGACCGACAACCCGCTTGACGACAGCGACGGCGCGCGCAACGCCCGGATCGAGAAACGCGCCTACCATCTATGGGAAGTGGGCGGGCGCCCGCATGGCCAGCACGACGAGTTCTGGGAGAGGGCCTCCGAGCTGGTGCGCATGGAGGAGGCGGCGGGCTTCGGCCAGCTTCCCAATCCCGCCACCGTGCCGGGCGCCGACCCGTCGCGGGTGCAGCCGGTCGAGGAGGCCTTCATCCAGGACAATCTGGGCGAGTTCCCGGACCGGTCGTCCGACCAGGGCGAGCGGCCGCAGACGCCGCGCGCCGCGCTGACGCACGCGGAGCCAGAGGCGCCGGCGAACGCCAGGCGTGCCAAGGGCAAGGTCGAGGCGCCCGCCGCCAAGCCGGCCGCCGGGATCGCGGCGAAATCGGCGGGCGCCCGGAAGCCGGTCAAAGGCTGAGCGCAGGGCTTTTGATGCCAACGGCCTCTGGGCCTGACCTGGCAAGGCAGGCAAGGCCAGGGGCTCTGCCCCTGGACCCCGCCAGGGGGAGCCCCCCTGGACCGGCTTTACTTAAGTATTGGATTCCAAAGGCGAGCCTTTGGCGGGGTTCCCGCCTTGAAGCATGGGGGGCAGAGCCCCTGGCCTTCCTTGTCGGTTAGGGCCGAAGTCCGCTGGCATAACGTTGCCGGCGGGCTCGGGCGGAGGTGGCCCTACCCCGCGTCCAGCGTCCTCAGCGCCGCGCCGCGCTCGAACAGCCGCAGCAGCACCCGCACCGCCCGGCCGCGCGGGCTGGCGAGCCTCGGGTCGCGCTCCAGCAGGGCGGCGGCGTCGCGCGAGGCCATGTGCAGCAGGCCCTCGTCGACCGGGTCGGACAGCCGGAAGCCCGCGTCGCCGGACTGGCGTCGTCCGAGCAGGTCGCCGCCGCCGCGCAGGCGGAAATCCTCGTCGGCGATCGCGAAACCGTCCTCGGTGTCGCGCAGCAGGGCGAGCCGGCGGCGCATGGTCTCGGTCAGGCCGTCCTCGTGCATCAGCAGGCAGTAGGAGGCGGCGGCGCCGCGCCCGACCCGGCCGCGGAGCTGGTGGAGCTGGGCGAGGCCGAAGCGCTCGGCGTGCTCGATCACCATGACGCTGGCCTCGGGCACGTCGACGCCGACCTCGATCACCGTGGTCGCGACCAGGAGGCGGGTGCGGCCGGCGGCGAAGTCGGCGAGCGCCGCGTCGCGCACCGGCTGGTCCTGCTGGCCGTGGGCGAGGCCGACCAGGGAGCCGAAGCGCGCGCCCAGGGTGGCGAAGCGGGCCTCGGCGGCGGCGAGGTCGGAAAGCTCGCTCTCGTGCACCATCGGGCACACCCAGTAGGCGCGCTCGCCGCGATCGAGGGCGCGCGCGAGGCCGTCGAGCACCCCGTTCATGGTGGAGACGGAGTGCAGGGTGGTGCGGATCGGCTGGCGGCCCGCTGGCTTGCCGGCGAGGCGCGAGACCTGCATCTCGCCCCACTGCGTGACCAGCAGGGTGCGCGGGATCGGGGTCGCGGTCATCACCAGCACGTCGCTGCGCTCGCCCTTGGCGCCGAGCTGGAGGCGCTGCTCGACGCCGAAGCGGTGCTGCTCGTCGATCACCGCGAGGCCGAGGTCGCGGTAGGCCACGCCGTCCTGGAACAGGGCGTGGGTGCCGACGACCAGGCCGAGCCGGCCGGCCTGCAGCGCCAGGAGCACGTTGCGGCGCGCGACGCCCTTCACGCTGCCGGTGAGCAGGCCGACCGGCACCGGGCAGAGCTTTGTCAGCGTGCGGTGGTGCTGGCGGGCGAGCACGTCCGTGGGCGCCATCATCGCGGCCTGCGCGCCGGCCTCCACGGCGCGCAGCATCGCGAGCGCCGCGACCAGGGTCTTGCCGGAGCCGACGTCGCCCTGCAGCAGGCGCAACATGCGGCGAGGGGCGGCGAGGTCGGCGTCGATCTCGGCCAGGGCGGCGGTCTGCGAGGGGGTGGGCGCATGGCCGAAGCGGTCGAGGGCGCGCTGGCGCAGCGAACCGTCGCCGAGCAGGGCGCGTCCCGGGCGGTGGCGGTTGCGGTTGCGCATCCAGGCGATGGCGACCTGGTGCGCCAGCAGCTCGTCGTAGGCGAGGCGCAGGCGCGGGGCGGGGCCGGGGATTTCGTCCGGCGCGTGCAGGGCGCGCAGCGACTCGGCGAATCCCGGCCAGCGCTCGCGGCGCAGCAGCGCGGGGTCGTGCCACTCCGGCATGTCCGGCAGCAGGGCGAGGGACTGGCGCAGCGCCGGGCGCAGGTGGCCGCCGAACAGGCCGGCGGTGAGCGGCCACACCGCCTCGACCGACGGCATCCGCTCCGGGCTCGACGCGGGCACGACCTGGTCCGGATTGGCCATGGTCAGCCGGCCGTTGAACGACTCGACCCTGCCGGAGACCAGGATGCGCGCGCCTGGCGGCATCTGGCGCAGGCGGGCCTGGCTGAACAGCGCCAGCTCGGCGGTCCCTGTGTCGTCGCGCACCGCGACGCGCCAGGGCTGGCGCGCGGTGGCCGGCGGGGTCTGGCGGACCACCTCGACGGCGAGGGTGGCGATCTCGCCCGGGCGGGCGTCGCGGATCGCGGGGCGGTGACGGCGGTCGATGAAGCTCTCAGGCAGGTGGAACAGCAGGTCGAGCACGCGCGGGCCGGCCGCGCGGCCGATCAGCGCGGCGACCGCCTCGCCCACGCCGCGCAGGGCGGAGACCGGCTGGAACAGCGGCGCGAGGTCTGGCTCGGGGTCCGCGGGCTGAGGGGACGGCACGGCGCGGTGATAGGACAGCCGGGCGCTGGACTCAAAACCTCGCGACACGATATGGCCAGGCATGGCCCCCACCGACCCGCGCCGACGCCGCTTGCTGTTCCGCTCCACCCACCGCGGCACCCACGAGACCGACCTGCTGATCGGCGGCTACGTGGCGCCGCGGATCGAGAGCTTCAGCGAGGCGGAGCTGGACGCGCTCGAGGAGGTCATGGAGCTGCCGGACGTGGACCTCGCGGACTGGCTGTGCGGGCGCAGGCCGATCCCGGACGCGGTGGCGAGCCCTATGCTGCTGGCGATCCGGGCGGCGGCGCTGGGGTGAGCGGGCGCTGCAGAAGCAGGCAAGGCTGGGCTCTGCCCAGACCCGCCAGGAGCGAGCCGCCCCTGGACCCGGCGTTATGAGGGGCAGGCCTCCTTGCGGAGCCTGCGCCGGCTCAGCCCTCCTTGAGATCCAGGCGGCGTTCGAGCCGGTCGAGCCGGGCGGCGAGACCGTCGATTCGATGGGCCTGCAACGCGCCCGCGTCGCCCTGGTGCGCCAGGCTGGTGCCAAGGCTTGCCACCGCGCGTTCGAGGCCCGTCATCCGCTGGCCGAGGTCCGTCACCCGGTCCTCCATCCGGCCCAGTTGCCCGCGAATCGCCCGGAGGTGCTCGATCACGATGTTGTCCACGTCGTCGGCCATGGTCTCTCTCCCGCAAGCCGAGGTAGTGCGCCGCCGAAGGACACAGCCGTCGGGCCCGGCCTCGGCTGCTGTTTATCCTGCCCGCGACCCTCTGACATGATCCCTTGCTTATGATCGCCGGTCCAGGGGCGGCTCGCCCCCCACCTTCAAGCATGGGGCGGGTCTGGGCAGAGCCCAGCCTTGCTTTCTTCCCTTGCCCTCGCCTCACCACGGACCCGACACGATGACGGCTGTGATCTACGGCGTTCCCGAGGGCTATGACGCCCTGCTGCTGGCGCGGCGCCGCGCCGAGCACACCGGCGGCCTGCTGCATGTGGCGCGCGACGACACGCGGATGGCCAAGCTCGCGGAGACGCTGGCGTTCGTGGCGCCGGGGGTGGAGGTGCTGCGGTTCCCGGCCTGGGACTGCCTGCCTTACGACCGCGTGTCGCCGAACGCCGCGATCGTGTCGGAGCGGATCGCGACCCTGGCGCGGCTGACCGAGGCGCAGGCGGCGCCGAGGATCGTGCTGACCACGGTGAACGCCCTGGTGCAGAGGGTGCCGCCGCAGAGGGTGTTCGCGGGCGCCGCTCTGGACATCGCGCAGGGGTCGGTCGTGGAGATCGGGGCGCTGACGCTGTTCCTGGAGGCGAACGGCTACGGGCGGGCGGACACCGTGATGGAGCCGGGCGAGTACGCTGTGCGCGGCGGCATCGTGGATTTGTTCCCGGCGGGGGAGGCGGAGCCGATCCGCCTCGACCTGTTCGGCGACACCGTGGAGAGCCTGCGCCGCTTCGACCCGACGACGCAGAGGTCGACAGGCGCGGCGACGGCGCTGGTGCTGCGGCCGGTGAGCGAGGTGCCGCTGGACCGCGAGGGCATCGCGCGGTTCAGGACGGCGTGGCGCGAGATCTTCGGGCAGGCGACCACGGAGGACCCGATCTACCAGTCGATCTCGCAGGGGCGGCGCCACCCGGGGATGGAGCACTGGGTTCCGCTGTTCCACGACGCGATGGAGACGCTGCTCGACTACCTGCCGAGCCCCGCGGTGACGCTGGACCACCAGGCGGACGAGGTGCTGGACCGCAGGCTGGAGATGATCGCGGACCATTACGACGCGCGGCGCAGCGTGACGCGCGAGGGCGAGGTGCCGTACCGGCCGCTGTCGCCGGAGCGGCTGTACCTGGACCGGGCGCAGTGGGACGCGATGCTGGCGCAGGGGCCGCTGCTGGAGTTCAGCCCGTTCGGGATGCCGGACGGGGCGGCGGGGATCGACGCGGGCGGGCGGCCCGGGCCGGTGTTCGCCCAGGCCGCTATGGGGCCGCAGGGCGCGGGGGGCGGGTCGGGCGGCGGCACGGCGGGGGTGGACGGCGTGTTCCGCCAGCTCGGCGCGCTGCAGGCGGGCAACGAGGCCAAGGGGCGGCGCACTCTGGTCGCGGCGTGGAGCAGGGGGTCGCGGGAGAGGATCGCGGCGCTGCTGCGCGAGAACGGGGTGCGGGCGCAGAGCGCGGAGGGCTGGGCGGAGGCGCAGCGCGTGCCGGCCGGCGTGGTCGGGCTGGTGACTCTGCCGCTGGAGCGCGGCTTCGTCGCCGAGGACGTCGCCGTGGTGGGCGAGCAGGACCTGCTGGGCGAGCGCATCAGCCGGCCTGCGAGGCGCCGCAAGCGCGCCGACCAGTTCATCGCGGAGGCGACCGAGATCGCGGAGGGCGACCTGATCGTGCACCAGGAGTACGGCATCGGGCGCTACGTCGGGCTGGAGACTCTGACCGTGGGCACTGCGCCGCACGACTGCCTGCGGCTCGTGTACGACAGCGACGAGAAGCTGTTCCTGCCTGTCGAGAACATCGAGCTGCTGAGCCGGTTCGGCAGCGAGACGCAGGGCGTGTCGCTGGACAGGCTCGGCGGCGCCGGCTGGCAGACCCGCAAGGCGCGGATGAAGCAGCGCATCCAGGACATGGCGGGCGCGCTGATCCGCACCGCGGCCGAGCGGCGGCTGCGCGAGGCGACCAGCATGACGCCGGCGGAGGGGGCGTGGGACGAGTTCTGCGCGCGCTTCCCGTTCGCCGAGACAGACGACCAGGCGCGCGCCATCGCCGACGTGCTGGAGGACATCGCCAGCGGGCGGCCGATGGACAGGCTGATCTGCGGCGACGTGGGCTTCGGCAAGACCGAGGTGGCGCTGCGCGCGGCGTTCGTGGCCGCGATGACGGGGGCGCAGGTCGCGGTCGTGGTGCCGACGACGCTGCTGGCGCGCCAGCATTTCCGCACGTTCACCGCGCGGTTCGCGGGGCTGCCGGTGCGCGTGGCCCAGCTCAGCCGGATGGTGACGGCGAAGGAGGCGACGGAGGTCAGGCGGGGGATCGCGGATGGCAGCGTAGGGCTGGTGGTGGGCACGCACGCGCTGCTGGCGAAGTCGATCGAGTTCGCCGAGCTTGGGCTGGTGATCGTCGACGAGGAGCAGCATTTCGGCGTGACGCACAAGGAGCGGCTCAAGGCGCTCAAGGCGGACGTGCACGTGCTCACCCTGACCGCGACGCCGATCCCGCGCACGCTGCAGCTGGCGCTGACGGGCCTGCGCGAGATGAGCCTGATCGCGACGCCGCCGGTGGACCGGCTCGCCGTGCGCACCTTCATCGGGCCGTTCGACCACGTCGTCGCGCGAGAGGCGATCCAGCGCGAGCGGTTCCGCGGCGGGCAGGTGTTCTGCGTGGTGCCGCGAATCGAGGACCTCGACCGCATGGCCGAGCGGCTGCGCCAGATCGTGCCGGACGCGCGCATGATCCAGGCGCACGGGCGTCTCGCGCCCACCGAGCTCGAGCGGGTGATGACGGAGTTCGGCGACGGCAAGCACGACATCCTGCTGAGCACCAACATCGTGGAGAGCGGGCTGGACATGCCCGCCGTGAACACGCTCATCATCCACCGCGCGGACATGTTCGGGCTGGGGGCGCTCTACCAGCTTCGCGGGCGGGTCGGGCGGGGCAAGCTGCGGGGGTACGCCTACCTGACCTGGCCGCAGTCGCACCGGCTGTCCGCGGCGGCCTCCAAGCGGCTCGACGTGATGCAGACGCTGGACACGCTGGGGGCGGGGTTCACGCTGGCGTCGCACGACCTCGACATACGCGGCGCGGGCAACCTGCTGGGCGACGAGCAGAGCGGGCACATCCGCGAGGTCGGGATCGAGCTCTACCAGCAGATGCTGGAGGACGCGGTCGCGGACCTGCGCGCGGAGAAGGGGGCGAGGGCGCGCTCCGACAGGGAGTGGACGCCCAACATCTCGCTCGGGCTGCCGGTGCTGATCCCCGACGTCTACGTGCGCGACCTGCCGGTGCGGCTCGGGCTCTATCGGCGCATCGGGGCGCTGGCGACGGACGGGGAGGGCGAGGCGATGGCGGCGGAGCTGGTGGACCGCTTCGGGCCGCTGCCGGCGGAGGTGGAGAACCTGCTGTCCGTGGTCAGCCTCAAGCGCGAGTGCCGGGCGGCAGGCGTGGAGAAGCTGGAGGCAGGGCCGAAGGGCATGGTCGTGCAGTTCAGGGGCAACAGCTTCCGCAACCCGGCGGGGCTGGTCACGTGGCTGGGGACGCGGGGCAGCACGATGCGGCTGCGGCCGGACCACAAGCTGGCGGTGGTGCGCGAGATGGGAGTGGCGGAGCGGGTGAAGCTGGCGAGGGACGTGCTGGGGAACCTCAACCGGATCGCGGGGCAGGCGAGGGCGGCTTAGGG
>CAXSES010000055.1:0-12124 GCA_964236225.1 uncultured Acetobacteraceae bacterium | reverse complement strand
ATAAAAAAACCGGGAGAGCATCCTGCTCCCCCGGCCCTGCCGAACGGTTCTGCCGAACCGCAGCAGCCTACTCGGCGGCCTGCAACTGCCCGCCCGCCGAAACCGGATCGCTGTTCGCCGGGGTGCTCACCCTGGCGATCGCCGCCGCCACGCCCTCGCCGTAGGCGGGGTCGCACTTGCGGAAATGCTCGATCTGCGCGACCACGATGCTGGCCGGCACGCCCTGCATCGCCGCCGCGATGTTGTTGAACAGGCGCTGGCGCTGGCCCGCGTCGAACATGCGGAACAGGTCGCCAGGCTGCGTGTAGTCGTCGTTGCCTTCGCGGTGGTCGTAGCGCGCCACCACGGCCTCCTCCAGGCGGAACGGCGGCTCGGCGGCCGACCTGTCCTCGACCGGCCCGCCGAAGCGGTTCGGCTCGTAGTACGCGTCACCGATGTTCGGCTGATCGAAGCGCATCGAGCCGTCGCGGTGGTAGGTGTTCACCTGCACGCGCGGCCGGTTCACCGGCAGCATCTCGTAGTGCGTGCCCACGCGGTAGCGGTGCGCGTCGGCGTAGGCGAACACCCGCGCCTGGAGCATCTTGTCCGGGCTGAAGCCGATGCCCGGGACGACGTTGGACGGCGAGAACGACGCCTGCTCGACCTCCGCGAAGTAGTTCTGCGGGTTGCGGTTCAGTTCCATTTCGCCGACCTCGATCAGCGGGTACTCGCCGTGCGGCCAGACCTTGGTCAGATCGAACGGGTTGTACGACTGCTTGCCCGCGTCCAGTTCCGGCATGATCTGCACGAACACCTTCCACTTCGGGAAGTCGCCCTTGTCGATCGCCTCGTACAGGTCGCGCTGGCTGCTCTCGCGATCGACGCCGATGATGGCGTTGCCCTCGTCGTTGGTCCAGAACTCGTGGCCCTGCTGGGTCTTGAAGTGGAACTTCACCCAGTAGCGCTCGCCCGCGTCGTTCCACAGGCTAAACGTGTGGCTGCCGTAGCCATTGACGTGACGGTAGCCCTTCGGCAGCCCGCGATCGCTGAACAGGATGGTGATCTGGTGCAGGCTCTCCGGCGACTGCGACCAGAAATCCCACATCGCCGTCGCCGAGCGCATGTTGGTGCGCGGGTGGCGCTTCTGCGTGTGGATGAAGTCCGGGAACTTCATCGGGTCGCGCACGAAGAACACGGGGGTGTTGTTGCCCACCATGTCCCAGTTGCCCTCCTCGGTGTAGAACTTCACCGCGAAGCCGCGCACGTCGCGCTCCGCGTCGCCAGCGCCGGACTCGCCCGCCACCGTGGAGAAGCGCAGCAACAGGTCGGTCTTGCTGCCCGGCGTGAACACCTTGGCGCGCGTGTACTGGGAAATGTCGTGGGTGATCGTCAGCGTGCCGAACGCGGCCGAGCCCTTGGCGTGGACGGTGCGCTCAGGGATGCGCTCGCGGTTCTGGTGCGCCAGCTTCTCGAGCAGCTTGTAGTCCTGAAGCACGATCGGGCCGAACCGGCCGACCGTCTCGCTGTTCTGGTTGTCGGCGACGCGGTTGCCGCCCGTGGTGGTGATGTATGTCTGATCAGCCATGCGACATCGTCTCCTGCATCTCGATACCTCTTAAGATAGGCCCGCCACGTCGCCCATCAAACAACAGATTTCCTATCGCACTTATAGGCTCAGCCTATCGCGTCAGCCTGATCCGTGCGCCGCGGCGATGAAATCGCGGATCAGCGCCGCGTCCTTCAGCCCTGGCGCCGACTCCACCCCCGACGACACGTCCACCGCCGAGGCCCCCGAGCGCGCCACCGCGTCGGCCACGTTGCCTGGCCTCAGGCCGCCCGCCAGCAGCCAGGGCGCCGGCGCCGCCCACGCCCGCGTCAGCCCCCAGTCCATCGCGTGCGCGTTGCCGCCTGGCCGGTCCGAGCCCTCCGGCGGCCGGGACTCCACCACCAGGGCGTCCGCCCCGGTCGTCGCCGGCAGGTCGCCCTGCGCGGCCACTCCCACCGCGCGCCACACCTCCAGCCCGGTCAGCGCCCGCAGCGCCGCCACCCGCGCCTCGGACGCATAGACCTGGAGCACGTCGAGCCGCACCTGCCGCAGCACGTCGAGCACCTCCTCGTCCCGCGGCGCCACGAACAGCCCGACCCTGCGCGGCGTCGCCCGCCCCTCCAGAAGCGCCGCCGCCTCGCCCGCGGTCACGCAGCGCGGCGAGCGCGCGAAGAACACCAAGCCGACCCAGTCCGCCGCCGCCGCCGCCTCCAGCGCCGCCACGGTCCGCACGCCGCAAATCTTCACGCGCATGGAGATCGGGTCCTCCGGGTGCCGGCGGCTTTGCCCCTGGACTCCGTCAAAGGCCAGGCTTCTGGAAACCACTCATACCAATGGCCCTTGAGCGCGGCCGGTCAAGCGGGAAAGGTTGAGGCTCTGCCTCAAACTCCGCCAAAGGCTCGCCTTTGGAATCCAATACTTGAGCAAGGCCGGTCCAGGGGGGCCTCCCTCCTGGCGGGTCCGGGCGTGGCTTGCCAAAGGTTCCGACGGCCCTCTTGGGCCGTTGGAATGGCAGGCGGAGGCAGAGCCCGGCCTTGCTTCAGCCCGCCGCCTGCGCCGCGATCCCCCGCGCCGCCCACCCAGGGTCGTCGGCCCCCGTGATCGGCCGCCCCACGACGATCCAGTCCGCCCCGGCCGCCATCGCCCCCGCCGGCGTCATCGTGCGCGCCTGGTCGCCCACCGCGGCGCCGGCCGGCCGGATGCCCGGCACCACCAGCACCGGCCCCGCCCCCAGCGCGTCGCGCAGCGCCGGTACCTCGTGCGCGCTGCACACCAGCCCGTCCGCGCCCGACGCCATCGCCAGCCGCGCCAGCCGCAGCACCTGCTGGCGCGGCCCGCCCGACACGCCCACCGCATGCAGCGCCGCCGCATCGAGGCTGGTCAGCACCGTCACCGCCAGCAGCAACGGCCGCGCCGCCGCGGCGCCCTCCGCCGCACGCCGCGCCGCCTCAACCATCGCGCCGCCCCCGCTTGCGTGCACCGTGAGCATCGCCGGCCCAAGCGGCAGCACCGCGCGCACCGCGCCCGCCACTGTGTTGGGGATGTCGTGCAGCTTGAGGTCGAGGAACAGCGGCCGCCCCGCCCCGGACACCGCGCGCAGCCCCTCCGCCCCGTGCGCCAGGAAGAACTCCAGCCCGACCTTCAGCATCCCGCAATGCGCCGACACCGCCGCGGCCCAGCGCGACGCCGTCCCGATCTCGGTCGTGTCGAGCGCCACGATCAGCCGCGAGCCGGCATCCCACCGCCGCAGCGTCACCGCGCCGCCGGGAGCAGGACCATCCGTTCCGGCGTCACCACTCGGCGCCGCGCCACCATCCGGCGCTGCGCCGTCAGCCATGCGTGAGCGTCAGCGCGCCCCTCGAAGGCACCGGCGCCGGCGTGTGCACCACCATGTCCACGGGATGGGGCCGCAGCAGGTTGACCTCGTCCTGCAGCCGGCGCACCTCCGCCTCCGCGTGCCGCGCCCTGCGCGCCTGCGCCATCGTGCCCGCCCAGGCGATCAGCGCGCCGAACAGGAAGAACGCCGCGGCGATCACCAGCACCGCCACGGACAGCGGCGCCTCCAGCGCCAAGTCCGTCGGCCAGAACCCGAACGTCGCCGGCGCCGTGTTCGACAGCGCGAAGATCACCAGCACCAGCAGGACCGGCAGCATCAGGATCAGGCGCAGCATCGGTTCGTCCCCCTTGGCTCGCACATGCGCCGGGCGCACCGGCCACGCGCCGCGATGCCACGGTCGCCGGCCGCGACGCAACCCCATCCTCGCCGGCCTCGCAGCAACGGCCGGGATTGCCGCCGCGTCGGCAGGCAAGGCCAGGGGCTCTGCCCCCCTGCTTCAAGACGGGGACCCCGCCAGGGCGAGCCGCCCTGAACCGGCCTTGCTTGAGGTCAGGGACAACCGCCCCCGGCGGAGTCCCGACCTTGCCTCGCGGTCCCGCGGACGGGCCACCAGCCTCAGCCCGCCGCGGCGGCCCGCTCGCGCAGTTGCGCCGGCTTGCCCCTGTTCACCCGCTCGCGCAGCTCCTTGCCCGCCTTGAAGAACGGCACCGCCTTCTCGTCCACCGCGACCGCCTCGCCGGTGCGCGGGTTGCGCCCGGTCCGCGAGTCCCGGCGCTTGACGGTGAACGCGCCGAACCCGCGCAGCTCCACCCGCTCGCCCCGCGCCAGGGCCGCGGTGATCTCGCCGAACACGGTGGCCACGATCAGCTCGACGTCGTGGCGCGTCAGGTGTGGGTTCGCGGCCGCAAGCTCCGCGATCAGGTCCGACTTGGTCATGTGCCCCCGGGCCAACGCCCCGCCAGCGCAGGGTTCCTACAGCCGCGCAGGCTGCCAGACCGCCCACGCACCGTCAAGACTAACCCCTTGCAACAGAACCGTTTTCAGACCGGCCGACACCACGCCCGTCCACAGCGACGACATCTGCCGCGCCCAGAACCCACGCGCGGGCAGCACCTCGCCGACCGGCAGCGCCTCCGCCACCTGGTGCTTGTCCGCAAGCCACGCCCGCGCCTCCGCCTCGCCGCCGATCTGGTCCACCAGCCCCAGCGGCAGCGCCTGGCGCCCGGTATACGCCCGCCCGTCCGCCAGCTCGCGCACCCGCGCCGGGTCCATGTGCCGCCCGCTCGCCACCATCGCCACGAACTGCTCGTACAAATCCATGACCAGCCCCTGCAGCACCACACGCCCCTCCGGACTCAACGGCTTGCTGAAGCTCGGCTGGCCTTTCAGCGGCCCGGACACCAGCGGGTCCACGTTGACCCCGATACGGTCGAGCAGCCCCGAGATGTCGCCCTGCTCCAGGATCACCCCGATCGATCCCGTCAGCGTGCTCTGGCGCGCGAAGATCCGCTCCGCCGGCACCGAGACCATGTAGCCCGCCGACGCCGCCGTCCCGCCCATCACCGCCACGACGGGCTTCACGGCCGCCACCCGCGCGATCGCGTCGTGCAGCGCCTCGCCGCCCGCCACCGACCCGCCCGGGCTGTCCACCGCCACGATCAGCGCCTTCACGCTGTCGTCCCTCGTCAGGGCGGCCACCGCCTCGACCGTCCTGCGGTCGTCGGTGATCACCCCATCCACCGCGAGCCGGGCCACATGCGCGCGCACCAGCCCCGCCGCCACCCTGCCCCGCCCCGCCACCGCCGCCACGGCCACCAGCACCGCGAGCACCGCCACCACGCGCCACAGGATCAGCCCGCGCTTGAGCCGCGTGCGGTCCACAAGAAGGTCGGTCTCCAGCGACATCGCCCATCCCCCGGACAAGAAAAAGGCCGGGATCGCTCCCGGCCACAAGGAAGACAAGGCCAGGGCTCTGCCCTGGACCCGCCAGGGGGAGCCCCCCTGGACCGGCTTCTCTTAAGAAAAGGGTTCCAAGGGCCTGCCCTTGGCGGGGTCCAGGGGCAGAGCCCCTGGCCTTCCTTGCTTCTCACCCCACGCGGACGATCACTCGGTCGGCTGCTGGTTCCGCCTGCGGATCGCAGCGCCCAGGATGTCGCCCAGCGACGCGCCGCTGTCCGACGAGCCGTATTCCTGCACGGCGACGCGGTCCTCCTCGACCTCCTTGCCCTTGACCGTGAGCGACAGCTTGCGGCTGGCGCGGTCGATCGCGGTGATCTTGGCGTCGAGCTTCTCGCCGACGGCGAAGCGGTCCGGCCTCTGGTCGCTCTTGTCGCGGGCCAGCTCCGCCCTGCGGATGAAGCCGGTCAGCACCTCGTCGACCACGACCTCGACGCCGTTGGCCTGCACCGCGGTCACGGTGCACGTCACGATGTCGCCTTTGTTGACCCGCGCCAGCGTGTCGGCCGCCGGGTCCTCCTCGAGCTGCTTCACGCCAAGGCTGATGCGCTCCTTCTCCACGTCGACGTCGAGCACCTTGGCGCGAACCACCTGCCCCTTCTCGTACGACGCGATCGCCAGCTCGCCTGCCTCGTTCCACGACAGGTCGGACATGTGCACCATGCCGTCGATGTCGGCCGACAGCCCGATGAACAGGCCGAACTCCGTGATGTTGCGGATCTCGCCCTCGACGACGCTGCCGAGCGGGTGCTCGTCCGCGAACTGCTCCCACGGGTTGCGCTGCACCTGCTTCAGCCCGAGGCTGATGCGCCGCTTGCCGCTGTCCACGTCGAGCACCATCACGTCGACCTCCTGCGAGGTGGCGACGATCTTGCCCGGGTGGACGTTCTTCTTGGTCCAGCTCATCTCGGAGACGTGCACCAGGCCCTCGACGCCCGGCTCCAGCTCCACGAACGCGCCGTAATCCGTGATGTTGGTCACGCGCCCGCTGTACTTGGCGCCTGGCGGATACTTCGCCGCCACGCCTTCCCACGGGTCGGCCTCGAGCTGCTTCATGCCAAGGCTGATGCGCTGCGTGTCCGGGTTGAACCGGATCACCTGCACCCGCACCGCCTGGCCGATCTGCAGGGCCTCGCTCGGGTGGTTGATTCGGCGCCACGCGATGTCGGTGACGTGCAACAGCCCGTCCACGCCGCCCAGGTCCACGAACGCGCCGTAATCGGTGATGTTCTTGACCACGCCGTCGAGGATCATGCCCTCCTTCAAGCCCTGGATCAGCTCGCTGCGCTGCTCGGCGCGCGTCTCCTCCAGCACCGCGCGGCGCGACACCACGATGTTGCCCCGCGCCCTGTCCATCTTGAGGATCTGGAACGGCTGCGGGCTGCCCATCAGCGGACCGACGTCGCGCACCGGGCGGATATCGACCTGCGAACCGGGCAGGAACGCCACCGCGCCGCCCAGATCAACCGTGAAGCCGCCCTTGACGCGGCCGTAGATCGTGCCGTTGACGCGGGTGGTGCTCTCGAACGCCTTCTCCAGGTTGGTCCAGGCCTCCTCGCGCCGCGCCTTCTCGCGCGACAGCACGATCGAGCCGTCCTTGTCCTCGTAGCGTTCGACGAACAGCTCGATCAGGTCGCCCGGCTTGACCTCGACCGGCGCGCCAGGGACGCCGAATTCCTTGAGGGCCACGCGCCCCTCGCTCTTGAGCCCGACATCGACGACGGCGAACTCCTCGGTCAGGCGGATCACTCGGCCGGTGACGACTGAGCCGTCGAAGCCGGTGTCGCGCCCCAGCGTCTCGTCCAGAAGGGAGGCGAAATCCTCCTCGGGGTTCGACGGATCAAGAACGCGGGCGGCAGCGGAAGATGACATGTGGCGGATGTGTTCCTGGGATCGACGCCGGGGCTCTGCGGCCGCGCGGCGGACCTTGTGTGCGCGCCCCATACCGGGAACACGTCTGGCCATGCGGCCGGATGAACGAAAACAGGCCCGAACCTTGCGGTCGCGCCTGCGATTCCACCATCAACCGGCGCAAGGCCCGGAGTCAAGGACGAAGGCTGCCTCTTGGAGCCGGACCGCCGGAGAAAGGCGGAAGGCCGCCTCCCCCCGCCGCTCAAGTCGGGGTTTCCAAAGGCGAGCCTTTGGCGGAGTCCCCGCTTCCAGGCATGGGGGCAGAGCCCCTGGCCTTGCCTAGGTTAGGCGTCCGCACCATCGACGGACACCCGGCAGATGTCAGGGACGGCGGCTGCCCGAGATGACCTTCACCACCTGTCCGTAGCCGGCGGTGATGCCGTAGTTCGACACGTAGACGTCGCCGCCCGGGCTGGTCGCGATGCCTGTCGGCTGGATCAGCCCCTGGCAGGCGACGACGGTCTGCTGGCCCTGGGGAGAGACGTGGATCACCGATCCGCCGGGGTCCGCGGACTGCGCCCCGTTGCTGGTCATCTCCAGCGCGTAGACGCCGCCATCGGGCGCGGGCGAGAGGCCGATCAGGTTCGTGAAGCCGGACGCGAACACCTTCGGCGCCTGGCCGGCCTGCACCTGCCAGATGTTCGCCGTCCCCGGGACATACGGGAAGCCGGTGTAGTCGGCGACCAGGATGCCCTTGCCATACGGCGCCGGCGTGATCCCGGTCGGCACCGAATCCTCCAGGGCGGGCACCGGCCCGCCCGGGAAGGCGGCCTGGTTCACGTATTGCGGCGGGATGACGCCGACGACCGAGACGGCGCCGCCAGGCGCCACCTTGAGGATGGTGTGCGCGCCGGCGTCGGCCACGTACACGTCCGCGCCGATGCTGGTGACGCCGTAGGGGTTGCTCTCGGGCGTCAGGGTGCCGTCGGGGTTGGGCCGGTGGTCAGGGTCGTTGGCGTACTCGTAGTTGGCGACCGAGGCGACCGTCTGGAACCCGAAGGTGTTGCGCTTCACGCCGGTGGCGAGCAGGACGCCGGTCTGGCTCTGCAGCGACCCCAGGACGTTGACCGCGGATTGCGGCCCGCCGTCGCCGATGATGACGTAGGGCTTGCCGTTAGCGAAGGTGATGCCGTTCGGCCCTGACGCCTGGTCGAGCAGCGGCGTCGCCAGCGACGCCAGGTTGCCCGCGATCGTGAAGCGCTGGCCGAAGGCCGCGGCGGAGACCCGGCCGGAGTTGCCGAAGCAGTTCGTGGTGCCCATGAACGGGATGCAAGGACCTGCCCCGCCGACGCCAGCCTCGGTGAACCACAGCACCCCGTAGGGATCGAACGCCAGGCCGCGCGGGTGGTTGAGGTTGTCAGAGACCACCGGGTAGAGCGACGCGACCTCGCTGGTCTTGATCAGAGTGGCGCTCAGGGTGTTCACCGCGCCGTTCGGCAGGTTGGTGACCGTGGTGAACGCGACCGGGGCGCCGAGCTGCGGCGTCCAGTAGTCGATGCCCGTGTCTAGCACGCCGCCTGTCGCGGTGGTGGCGCCGTTCGGGGCGACCCAGGCCTCGAAGTCGCCGATCCTGGTCGCGACGGTCGTCGTGCCGGTCACGTTCAGGTAGAGGCCCGTCTGGTTGCCCGACGGGAAGGCGAGGGTGTCGTTGTAGGTCGTGGCCGTCGACCAGGCGCCCGGATAGAACTCCTGCGGCGTGACCGCGACCTCATCCCCGTTCGGCCCCGCGTTGTCGCCGATGACCATCAGGTCGTTGGTCTTCGGGTCCTGCTCGACGTAGAAGATCTGCTCCGGGGCGGGGTTCGAGCCGTAGATCGACACGCCGTTCGCCGCCAGGTTCTGCACCACGACCAGCGCCAGCGTCGGCTTGCCCTGGAAATTCCTGGTCTCGACGTGCTCCACGAACGTCCCGCTCAGCGGGAGCGTGGCGGAGGGGGTCGTTCCCGACGCCGGCAGGGTCGTCGTGCCGGTCTGCTCGTAGATCCAGTACTGGCCGACCTTGATGGTCGAGAGGCGCGTGGCCAGGCCGTGCGACGGCGCGGGCGGGCAAGCCTGCTGCGCGAGGCCGGCCGCAGTCGGGATGCAGCATCCGGCCAGCAGCGTGGCGACCCTGGCGCCCTTGAGGCGCCGTGGCGATGCGGGACGGCCGCCGACGGGGCGGTCGATCGGGAACAGGTGCTTCATTGAGGTTCCTGGGACGTTTTGCTTGGGAGGCGTTGATCGCGACAGGCTTGCCCTGGCGGGAGACGGCATCGTGGCGGATGCGACGGCAACACCCGGCACAGTGCTTCACTGTGATGGACGCTACGGCGAAATGACCAAGTCAGACCAACCATGCGAAGCCGTAGAACCTGCGGGCGTCAATGCCAGGACTTCACCTTAACGGGGTACGCATTCTTCGCGAACAACTTGGGTTAACGGTGCGAGAAAGCCTCCCGCTCGCATCGGGACTGGGCCTGTTACAATCACCTGGACTGCGAAAAGATTCCCGGCCGCGTCCAAACGGAGCGCGGCCGGGGCACGTCGGACGGCGGCGTGGCCCGCCAAAGGCGTGATGCCAACGGTCCCTGGGCGTGACCTGTGAGGCAAGCAAGGCCAGAGGCTCTGCTCCCCTGCCTGAAGGCGGGGACCCTGCCAAAAGCTCGCCTCCGGAAGCCCGCCTCCCGAGCCCCGGCCCTGCCTGGCCGCTTCGCCTCACGCCGGCTCCGGCAGCTCCGCCAGCCTGGACCCGTTGAGCACCCCGCGCACCCGGTCCACGTCCAGCACCCCCTGCCAGCGCGCGACCACGATGGTGGCGACCGCGTTGCCGAACAGGTTGGTGATCGCCCGCGCCTCGCTCATGAAGCGGTCGATGCCGAGGATCAGCACGATGGCGTTGACCGGCACCTTGCCGTGCAGCGTCGCCAGCGTGGCCGCCAGCGTGATGAACCCGCCGCCCGTGATCGCCGCCGCCCCCTTCGAGGTGAGCAGCAGCACGCCAAGGATGGTGGCGTAGTCGACCCAGCTCAGGTCGATGTTGAGCGCCTGGGCGATGAAGGCGATTGCCATGGTGAAGTAGATCGAGGTGCCGTCCAGGTTGAACGCGTAGCCCAGCGGCACCACCAGCCCGACCAGGGACCGCGGCAGACCGAGCCCCTCCAGCTTCTCGATCAGCGTGGGCAGCGCCGGCTCCGACGAGGAGGTGCCGAGCACGATGAAGAACTCCTCCTTCAGGTAGCGCAGCAGCGCGTAGAGGTTGAGCCCGCACAGCGCCATCACCACCGCCAGCGCGCCCAGGATGAACACCGCGCAGGTGACGTAGAAGCACAGCATCAGCAGCCCGAGCTGCGCCAGGGTGCTGATCCCGTATTTTCCAACCGTGAACGCCATCGCCCCCAGCGCGCCGATCGGCGCCACGCGCATCACGAACCCGATCACCAGGAACAGCGCGGCGCCCGCCTCGTCGATCGCCGCCACGATCGTCTGCCCGCGCCGCCCCAGCTTCGACAGCGCGAGGCCGAACAGCACCGCGAACAGCAGCACCTGGAGGATCTCGCCCTTGCTGAACGCCTCGACGACGGTGTTGGGGATGATGTTGAGCAGGAACTCCTGCACCGTGAGGTGTGGCGCGTCGGTGTACTTGGCCACTGCGGCGGCATCGGGGATGTGCGCGGGATCGACGTTCATCCCCGCCCCTGGCCGCACCAGGAACGCCACGGCGAGCCCGATCACCATCGCAAGCGTGGTCATCGCCTCGAAGTAGGCAATCGCCTGAAGCCCGATGCGCCCCACGCCGACACTGTCGTTCAGCTTGGCGATGCCGACCACCACGGTGACGAAGATGATCGGCGCGATCAGCATCCTCACCAGCTTGACGAACCCCTCGCCCAGCGGCTGGAGCTTGACCGCGAAGTCCGGCGCGAAATGGCCGAGCAGCGCGCCCGCCACCACCGCGGCCAGCACCTGCATGTACAGGCCCTGCGGCCCGGTGGGGAGCTTCATGTCAGTGCCTGTCCCCAAGGGTGCTGCTGGCTGCGTAGCCTTGCCCACCCGGGTTGAACAGGCACAAAGCATGGTGCAGCGCGAAATCCGCGCCGCGCCGCGCCCTCGGCCTCGCCGCCGGGGCCTGCCCGCCTTGCGCCCGGCCCGCGACGCCCGGTTGCGCCGTGGCGGGCGCCGTGCCTAGCTCCGCGCCCGCCGTCGGGGAGCGCACGCATGACCACAGCCTTGTCCTACCTGGCCTGGACCCTGGTTCTCGCGGTGGTGCAGGTCACCGTCAGCTCGGGCGCGAAGCGCAGGCAGGACGGGATGCAGTGGGCCGCCGGCAACCGCGACGGCGCCCCGCCCGAGTACACCGGCCTCGCCGCGCGCATGATCCGGGCGCAGGCCAATCTCTACGAGGCGCTGCCGCTGTTCATCGGGGCCGTTCTGCTGGCCCATGCGTCCGGGCGGGACTCCACCCTGACCGCCTGGGGCGCCGGCCTGTTCTTCTGGGCGCGGCTCGCCTACGTCCCGGCCTACGCCTACGGCGTCGCCCCGCTGCGCACGCTGTGCTGGGCCGTGGCGGTGGTCGGCCTCGCCCTGGTGCTGATCAGCCTGGCCTGACCGCATGACGGGCCGAGATCGCCGCAGGGGCGAGCGCGAGGAGGAAGAAGCAAAGGCCAGGGGCTCTGCCCCCATGCCTGGAAGCGGAGACCCCGCCAAAGGCTCGCCTTTGGAATCCACTACTTAGGTAAAGCCGGTCCAGGGGGGGCTCCCCCCCTGGCGGGTCTGGGCGTAGCCTGCCGAAGGTTCCGACGACCCTCTTGGGTCGTTGGAAGGGCAGGCGGAGGGAGAGCCCAGCCTTGCCTGCCTGACTGCGCCCCCCCGTATGCAGCCCTCAGCCGGCCCACCCCGCCGCCCGCACCACGTCGAGC
>CAXSES010000054.1:0-12135 GCA_964236225.1 uncultured Acetobacteraceae bacterium | reverse complement strand
TCTGGGCAGAGCCCACCCTTGCTTGCCTTGACGCTCGGCTCGTTCGGCCGCTGGTCCCGCACTCAGTCCTTGCCGGATGCCAGGAGGCCTGCCGCGTCGCCGTCGATGATCAACCCACGCACGACGCCGGTTCGCAGCAGGGCGCGGACCGCATCCACCTTCTGGACTCCACCCGCCAGCAGCACGACGTTGCGGCCTCGCAGGTGCTCGAACTCCAGGGCCAGGGTGCGATGGGCCAGCTCGTGGTCGACCTGCGCGCCTGCCCGGTCGAACAGCCGCCCCAGCGAGTCGGCCACCGCGCCCCGGGCGCGCACGCCCGCGAGTTCAGCGGCCGAGAGCATGGCCTGCTTGCGCAGGAACGCGGTCTCGCTCAGCTCGCCGACGCTGATCAGGAACAGGTCCGCCGAGCGTGCGAGATCCAGGGCCTGGGCGACGGTGCGCTGCGACATCAGCACGGCCCGGTCCGCCACGGTGTCGGCGATGAACGGCACCGGCAGGAAATGCCCCTCGCCCCCGGTCCGCGCGGCCAGCGCCTGGACCACCTCGAACGGGTTGGATGCGGAGTTGCGGGTCAGCGAGCCCATCAGCGACACGAAGCGCGCCCTGGGGTTGTGCGCCCCGGACAGGTGCAGCGCCACCTGCTCGAGCGTGCGGCCCCAGCTCACGCCCACCGTGACCGGCCTGCCCGGGGCGAGCTTGCCCTTGAGGAAGCTGGCGGCGGCGCTGCCGACGGCGCGGCGCGCGATCATCTCCTGGACGGCCGCCAGCCTCGGCTCGGCCCCGGCGTCGCCAAGGCCGACCGGCGGCGTGGCCAGGCAGAAATCCAGGCCGTGGCGGCGCGCGATCGCGCCCTCGACCTCCAGGTCGCGGACCTGCTCGTGGTGGATGGTGACGCTGACCAGCCCACGCTCGCGCGCCTCGCCCAGCAGGCGCACGACGCGGGTGCGGTGCACGCCCAGGCGCGCGGCCACTTCCCCCTGGGTCAGGCCGCCGACGTGATACAGCCACGCCGCCCGCACGATCAGCTCGGCGTCGGGCTCGTGCGCCAGGCCCAGGGTCAACACGGCGGGGTCGGCATGGCGGGGTCAACACAGCCGTACATTGTGGCAACCGCGTTTAGTCTTGACCGGCTAGGCAGGCAAGGAAGGCCAGGGGCTCTGCCCCCATGCGTGGAAGCGGGGACCCCGCCAAAGGCAGGGCCCTTGGAACCCATGACTTAAGTGAAGCCGGTCCAGGGGGGCTCCCCCTGGCGGGTCCAGGGCAGAGCCCTGGCCTTCCTGCCTGACAGGCCAGAACCCAGGACCGCTGGCATTAGCCCTTGACATTCGTTGCGCCAAGCGACGAACGTGCCGCCAAGAGCAAAAGTCGCACGGCGCATCATATGTGCAGGGGAGTGGTCCAGGGTTCGTGGCTTACGTGATCGGCATTGATGGCGGAACCGAGAGCCTGCGGGCGACGGTGTTCGACCT
Source organism: uncultured Acetobacteraceae bacterium (assembly GCA_964236225.1). Lineage (GTDB taxonomy): Bacteria > Pseudomonadota > Alphaproteobacteria > Acetobacterales > Acetobacteraceae > CAXSEF01. The sequence continues at coordinate 10,666 of CAXSES010000054.1, read as the reverse complement.
GGCGGGTCGCAGGATCGCCTCGGCGACGGCCGCGTATCCGACCGAGTTCGCGCCTGGCGCGCGCGCCGAGCAGGGCCCGGAGGCCTGGTGGTCGGCGATGGGCCTGGCGGTGCGCTCGGTGGTGGCGCAGTCGGGCGTCGCGGCTCATGACATCGACGCGATCTGCGCTACCACGACGTGCTGCACCGTGGTCGCGCTGGACGCGGCGGCGAGGCCGCTGCGCCCGGCCCTGCTCTGGATGGACGTGCGGGCCGGGGAGGAGGCGGACGCGGTGCTGGCCACCGGCGACGCGGCGCTGGCCGTCAACGGCGCGGGCCAGGGCCCGGTGTCGGCCGAGTGGATGATCCCCAAGGCGCTCTGGCTGTCGCGCCACGAGCCGGACATCTTCCGGGCCGCGCACACGATCTGCGAGTACCAGGACTTCATCACCTGGCGCCTGACCGGGCGGCGTTGCGCGAGCCTGAACAACGTGTCGATCCGCTGGCACTACCGCAGCGACGCCGGCGGATGGCCGGACAGCCTGCTCGACAGGCTCGACCTGTCCGGGCTGCGCGCGAAGTGGCCCGCGGAGGTGCTGGCGCCCGGCGAGGTCGTGGGTCCGCTGACGGCGCGCGCCGCCGACCATCTGGGCCTGCCGGAGACGGTGCGGGTGGTGCAGGGCGGCGCCGACGCGCTGATCGGCATGATCGGGCTGGGCGTGGCCAGGCCCGGCCAGATCGCGCTCATCACCGGCTCGTCGCACCTTCAGTTCGCGGTAGGCGAGGCCGCGACCCACGTGCCGGGGTTGTGGGGCAGCTACCAGGACGCGGTGTATCCGGGGCGCACGATCCTGGAGGGCGGCCAGACCTCGACCGGCTCGATCATCGCCTGGCTGCGCCGCCTGACCGGCGACGCGCTCGATCTCGACGCGCTCAACGTCGAGGCGGCGCGGCTCGGGCCGGGCGCGGACGGGCTGCTGGTGCTCGACCATTTCCAGGGCAACCGCACCCCCTACACCGACCCGCTGTCGCGCGGCGCGATCACCGGGCTGTCGCTGCACCACACGGCGGCGCACCTGTTCCGCGCCACGCTGGAGGGGATCGGCTTCGGCACGCGCGCCATCCTCGACCGCATGGCCGAGGCGGGCTGCGCCGCGGCAGAGATCACCGCAGGCGGCGGCGCGGCCCGCTCGCCGCTGTGGCTGCAGATCCACGCCGACACGTCCGGGCTGCCGGTGGTGGTGCCGGAGGTGGCGGAGGCGCCCTCGCTCGGCGCGGCGGTGCTGGCGGCGTGCGGCGCCGGGCATTTCGCCAGCATCGACGACGGCATCGCCGCGATGGTGCGCCCGGGGCGGCGGATCGAGCCAGACCCGGCCGGCGTGGCCCGCTACGACGAAATCTACCGCCGCTACGCCGGCCTTTACTCCGCCCTGAAGCCGCTCCGAGAGGTCGTGCCGACATGAGCCTGCCGAACACGCCGCTCGCCGAGCTTTACCGCACCATGCGGCGCATCCGCACCTTCGAGGAACGGGTCGCGGAGCTTTACGCGCGCGGCCTGTCCGCGGGCTCGATGCTGCACCTCTCGATCGGCGAGGAGGGCGCCGCCGCCGGCGTCGCGGCGGCGATGCAGCCGCAGGACAGCTTCACCACGCACCACCGCGGCCACGGCATCTTCCTCGCGCGCGGCGCGGACCCCGGCCGGATGATGGCGGAGATCGGCGGCAAGGATTCCGGCTACTGCCGCGGCAAGGGCGGCTCGATGCACATCGCCGACATGGCGCTGGGCCATCTCGGCGCCAACGCGATCGTGGGCGGCGGCATCCCCCACGTCGTGGGCGCCGGCCTCAGCTACAAGCGGCAGGGCAGCGGCGCGATCTCGGTCGCGTTCTTCGGCGACGGCGCCATGCAGCAGGGCGTGCTCTACGAGAGCATGAACATGGCCGCGCTGTGGGATCTGCCGGTGCTGTTCGTGTGCATCAACAACCAGTACGGCATGGGCACGCGCATCGACCGCGCCACGCGCTCGATCGAGTTCGACCGCCGGGCGATGGCGTTCGGCCTGCGGGCGGACATGGTGGACGGCGAGGATGTCGAGGCGGTGTTCCACACCGCGCAGGCGATGGCGGACGCAGCCCGCGCCGGCAAGCCTGGCTTCATGGCGATCTCGTGCTTCCGCTTCTTCGGCCACGGCCGCATGGACAAGAGCCCCTACCGCACCGCCGAGGAGGAGGAGGCCGGACGCAAGCGCGACCCGGTGCTGCGCGCGCGCGAGGCGCTGCTGCAGCGCGGCCATCTCGCCGCGGGGGCGCTCGACGCGCTTGACGACGAGGTCGCGCGCGAGATGGACGCGACGATCGACGCCACCGCCGCTGCCGCCGCGCCGCCGCCGGAGAGCATGTTCCGCGACGTCTACGGTCCTGGCGAGGCGGAACCCGAGCCGCTGCGCGCCCGCCTCGACCGAATCCTGGCGCGGGCCTGAGCGCGGTGGCCGCGAGCGAGATCACCTACCGCGACGCGCTGCGCAAGGCGTTGCAGGACGCGATGCGCCACGACGAGACGGTGGTGGTGATCGGCGAGGAGGTCGGCGCCTATGGCGGCGCCTACGGCGTGACCAAGGATCTGATCGAGGAGTTCGGCGCCGCGCGGCTCATCGACACGCCGATCAGCGAGCCGGCGATCGTGGGCGTCGCCGTGGGCGCGGCGATGACCGGCCTGCGCCCGGTGGCCGAGCTGATGTACGTCGATTTCCTGGGCCTGGTGATGGACCAGCTCGCCAACCAAGCGGCCAAGATACGCTACATGTTCGGCGGCCAGATCGGCGTGCCGATGGTGCTGCGCACCCAGGGCGGCACAGGCCGCTCCGCCGGCGCCCAGCACTCGCAGAGCCTGGAGGGGTGGATCATGCACACGCCCGGGCTGCGCCTCGCGATGCCGGCCACGGCGGCGGACGCCTACCACCTGCTGCGCCACAGCCTCACCCTGCCGGACCCGGTCGTGTTCATCGAGCACAAGGCGCTCTACACCCGCAAGGAGATGGCCGACCTGGACGCGCCGGCGCTGCCCTGGGGCCGCGCGGCGGTGCGCCGCGCCGGCCGCCACGCGACGCTCGTGACCTACTCGCGCATGGTGCATGTCGCCCTCGACGCCGCGGAGATCCTGTCGAGGGACGGCCTCTCGGTCGAGGTGATCGACCTGCGCACCCTCAACCCGCTGGACATGGCCACCGTGTCGGCCTCGGTGGAGCGGACCGGACGCGCCCTGGTGGTGAGCGAGGGGCCGCTGACCGGCGGCGTCGCTGCGGAGCTGGCGGCGCGCATCTCGGAGGAGTGCTTCGACTACCTCGAGGACCCGGTGATCCGCATCGCCGGCGAGGACATCCCGATCCCGGTCTCCCCGGCGCTGGAGGGCGCGAGCATCCCCACCGTGGAGCTGATCGTCGGCACGGCGCGCCGGATGCTGCGCCGGTGATCGTCGAACTGACCCTGCCCCGCCTGGGCGAGACCATGGAGACCGGCCGGGTCGCCGGGTGGCTGAAGCGGCCCGGCGAGTCGTTCCGGCGCGGCGAGACGCTGGTGGAGATCGAGAGCGACAAGACGGTCGTGGAGATGCCGGCGCTGGCCAACGGCGTGCTGACCGAGATCGTGGTGGAGGCCGGCCAGGATGCCGATGTCGGCGCGGTGCTGTGCCGCTACGAGGACGGGCAAGGCGCGGCAGCGCCCGCCAGGCCCGACCCCGCGCTGCCCGACCCCGTGCTCGCCGAGCCCGTCCACCCCGATCCGGCCCCACCGGAGCGGCCCGCCTCGATGCCGGCCATGGTCGGACCCGCCGCCGCGGTGCCTGCCTCCGCGCCCGCCTTCGCGTCGCCGGACGCCGGGCCAGAGCCGCGCGGCATCCGGGCGACGCCGCTCGCCCGCGCGGCGGCGCGGCGAGGCGGGATCGACCTGGCCGGGCTGGCCGGCACCGGGCGGCGCGGCCGGATCGAGCTCGCCGACGTGCCCGCGCCGCCGCCGGCCGCGCCCGCCGCCATGCGGCAGGCCAGGGTTGCCGGCGGCCTCGTCGCCTGCCGGGACTGGGGCGCCGGGCCGGTGCGCGGCCCGCGCCTCGTTCTGCTGCACGGGCTCGCGGCGGACGTGCAGAGCTGGGCGCAACTGGCGGCGGCGCTGGCGCGGTCGGGCCGCCACGTCACCGCCATCGACCTGCCCGGCCATGGCGGCACCGAGATCGAGGCACCGGACCTTGACGCGCTGGTGTCCGCGGCGACGGCGTTCCTGGACACGCTGGACGGCGAGCCGGTCGAGCTGGTCGGCCACTCTCTGGGCGGCGCGGTGGCGGCGCGGGTGGCGCGCGGCCTGCCCTCGCGCGTGCGCCGCCTCACCCTGCTGGCGCCGGCCGGCCTGGACCGCGCGATCGACGTCGACTTCGTGCGCGGCATCGCGCGCGCGCGCGCCGGCGGCGGCCTGCGTCACCTGCTGCGCCGGCTGGTGGTGCGGCCCGCGTCGCTGACGGAGGCGCAGCTCGACGCGCTGGCCGCGGAGCTGGGGCGCGGGCGGCTCGTCGGGCTGGCGGACTCCCTGGTCGACGACGGCGGCCAGCAGGTGGACATCACCCGCGACCTGCACGCGCTGCCGATGCCGGTCCGGGTGGTGTGGGGGCTACAGGACCGCATCATTCCCTGGACGCAGGCAAGCCAGGCCGGCAGCCGCGCGGCGATCCACCTGATCCCCGATGCCGGGCACGTGCCGCACTGGGACCAGCCGGGGGAGGTGGCCGCGCTGTTCGACTGATTTGACGGCGAAGCGACAGGTCCCGGCAAGAGGACCTGTCTCGACACAACACAGGGAGGACGAAATGGCCATCGAACGATCGACGATCATCCAGCCGACCCGCCGGCGCATGCTCGGCGGCATGGGCGTGGCGGCCGCCGCCATGGGCGGGGTGCAGCTCGCGCAGTTCGCGTTCGGCAGCGTGCCGGCGCGCGCGCAGAGCCAGGCGAAGCCGGTGAAGCTCGCCGTGGTGGCGCAGCAGATGTCGGCGCAGTCGGACCAGAGGAGCTGGGCGGGGTTCCAGCAATGGCTGAAGAGCAGCGGGCTCGACAAGAGCTGGGACGTCAACATGACTGACGCGAAGGGCGACCCCGGCGCGCTGGTCAACCAGATCGAGAACGCGATCACCGCCAAGTCCGACGCCATCCTGGTGATGTACGGCACGCTGACCGCGGCCCACAGCGCGCTCGACGACCTCGCGCGCTCGAAGATCCCGTTCTTCAGCCTGGACAGCGGCTGGCAGGCGCCGGCGATCGCCGACATCACCAGCAACAACTGGGTGATGGGCGGCCAGTACACCCAGTACATGGTCGACAGGCTGCTCGGCGAGGGCAAGCAGAAAGCCAACATCTGCGCGGTCGTCGCCAACTTCCACCACGGCACGCGCAAGCGCGGCAAGGTGATGCGCGCGGTGCTCACCGAGAACGAGTGGATCAACCTGGAGGCCGACCGGGTGATCCAGTACGCCGGCTTCTACGAGACCACCCAGAACGTCGTGAACGACTGGCTGGCGCGCTACGGCAACGACCTCGACGCGATCTGGTGCCCCTGGGACGAGCCAGGCATGGCGGCGGCAGAGGTGATCAAGTCGCGCAACATGCAGGACCGCGTGTTCGTGGTGTCCGCCGACGGCGCGCCCACGGCGCTGGAGCGCATGCGCGACCCCGACTACCCGCTCAAGGCGACCACCGCCCAGGCGTTCGAGATCTGGGGCGCCTACAGCGGCTGGCTGGTCAACGAGATCGTCGGCAAGGGGCGGCCCGCCAAGGAGGTGGTGCCGGTGCCGACGGTGGAGTTCCCGGCGCCGCTGCTGATCAACGGCGTCAACGTCCCGGTGGAGGGCAAGCCGAGCTACGAGGCGACCGACCTCTATTACATCTACCGCGACCGCGCGCTCGCGGCGATGAAGGCCTGATGCCGGAAGCGGACCGGAAGCAGGCAGGGCTGGGCTCTGCCCAGACCCGCCAGGGGGGAGCCCCCCCTGGACCCGGCGCAACTTAAGTAAAGCCGGTCCAGGGGGGCTCCCCCCTGGCGGGGTCCCCGCTTCCAGGCATGGGGGCAGAGTCCCTGGCCTTGCTTGCTTCATCAGCCCTCTTAAGGGGCCATTGGCACAGTGGTATGCGCCTCGCTCGCGATCCGGAGCCCGACATGACCGAGTCCCTGCTTCAGGCGCGCGCCATCGGCAAGAGCTACCTGGCCACGGCGGCGCTGTCGGGGGTCGATCTCGATCTGCGCGCCGGCGAGATGCTGGCCCTCGTCGGCGCCAACGGCGCAGGCAAGTCGACGCTGGTGAAGATCATCTGCGGCGCGGAGCAGCCGGACGCCGGCAGCCTCCAGGTGGGCGGGCGCGCGGTGCAGTTCCGCGGCGTCGCCGACGCGCTGGCGGCCGGGATCGCTGTCGCGCACCAGCAGGTCGCCGTGATCCGGCCGCTGACCGGCGCGGAGAACATCATGCTGGGCCGCGAGCCGCTGCGCGGCGGCCTGATCGACAACCGCGCCCTGCAGGCGCAGGCGCTGGCGCTGGCCGACCGCTTCGGCGTGCGCCTCGACCTCGCGCGCGAGTGCGACGCGATGAGCCTGGGCGAGCTGAAGATCCTCGACATCCTCAAGGCGCTGGCCACCGGGCCGCGCATCCTGATCCTGGACGAGCCCACCGCGTCGCTGACGCTCGCGGAGGCGCAGCGCCTGTTCGCCTTCCTCCTCGACCTCAGGCGCCAGGGCCTCGGCATCCTGTTCATCTCGCATCACCTGAAAGAGGTGTTCGCCCAGTGCGACCGCGTCGTCGTGCTGAAGGACGGCCGCAAGGTGCATGACGGTCCGGTCGCCGGCGTCACCCTGAAGGAGGTGGTGCGGCTCATGGTGGGGCGCGCCATAGAGGCGGCCGACTGGCACAGCCACGCCGCCGCCCCGGACGGCCCGCCCGCCGTGGCGGTGCGCGGCCTGCGCGTCGGCCGGCTGGAGGTGGACGAGCTCACAGTGCGCCGCGGCGAGGTGGTCGGCATCGCCGGCGTGCTTGGGGCGGGCCAGACCGGGCTGCTCGAATGCCTGGCAGGCGCCTCGCCGGCCGCGGCGAACGGCGAGGTCCGGCTGGCCGGGCTGGCGCGCCTGCCGCGCTCCGTGGCGGAGGCGATCGACCACGGCATCTACCTCGTCGCCGACGACAGGCTGCGCAAGGCGATGTTCGGCGGCCTGTCCGTCGAGGAGAACGTGCTGTCGGGCTCGCTTGGGCAGATCAGCCGCCACGGCCTGGTGCGCCGCGACCGGGCGCTCGCGATCGTGCGCGACGTCATCACCCGGCTGCGGGTGCGGTGCAGCGGGCCGCGGCAGGACGTGCTGCAGCTCTCCGGCGGCAACCAGCAGAAGGTCGCGTTCGGCCGCTGGCTGGCCCGCATCGGCACCGGCGCGCCGGTGCTGCTGCTCGACAACCCAACCGAGGGCGTCGACGTGGGCAGCAAGGCCGAGCTTTACGCGCTGATCCGCGACCTTGTGGGCCGGGGGGCCTCGGTGCTGATCGCGTCCGCCGAGTTCTCCGAGCTGATCGCGCTGTGCGACCGCGTCTACTGCATCGGGCACGGCCGCCTCGCCGCCTGCCTGGCGCGCGGCGAGATGAGCGAGGACCGGCTCCTGCTGGAGGTGAGCTGACCATGTCGACGACCGCATCCCAACCCGTCCGCCGCCGGATCGAGGCGGGCCCTCTCGCGGCCCGCTACGGCACCGTGGCCGCGGCCCTGCTCATCTTCGTGGCGTTCGCGCTGAGCAGCGACCGCTTCGTCTCGGCCGCCAACATCAGCAACATCCTGGTGCAGATCTCCGTGCTGATGGTGATCTCGTCGGGCCTGACCGTGGCGGTGGCGAGCGGCGAGTTCGACCTGTCGGTCGGCCAGGCGGCGGGGCTGTCCAGCGTGCTGGTGGCCGGGCTCATGGTGTGGTCCGGCCTGCCGGTGGCAGCCGCCATCGCGCTGGCGGTGCTGTCCGGGGTCGCGATCGGCGTCGTCAACGGCCTGCTCGTCACCCGGCTGCGCATCCCCTCGCTGATCGCCACCCTGGCGATGGGGCCGATCGCGCTCGGGCTCAACTACGCCTATGACGGCGGCGACTCGATCTACGCGAGCTTCCCGCCCGCCTTCTACGTCATCGCCACCGGGCGGGTGGCGGGCGTGGTGCCGGTGCCGATCCTGATCGCCCTGGTCGTGGTCGCGCTCTTCCACGTTCTGGTCAACCGCACGCGGCTGGGCCGCGCGATCGTCGCCACCGGGTCGAACCTCAAGGCGGCGCGGCTGTCGGGCATCAACGTCAACCGCTGCCGCATGACGGCGCTGACCCTGTCCTCGCTGGGCGCCGCGATGGGCGGGGTCATGCTGACCGCGCGCCTCGGCACCGGCCAGCCAGGCGCCGGCGAGCCCTACCTGATGGACAGCCTGACCGCGGTGTTCCTCGGCATGACCGCGTTCAGGCCGGGCCGCGCCACGATCGCGGGCACGCTGGTGGGCGTCGTCATCATCGGCATGCTCGACAACGGGCTCAACCTGCTCGGCGCGCCGTTCTACCTGCAGAACGAGGTGCGCGGCGTGGTGATGATCGCCGCCGTCAGCCTCGCGGTGATGCGCGGCGAGATACGCTTCTTCTCGTAGTGAGAGTTCTTATGAAGTGAACGGTGAAGCAGGCAAGGCCAGGGGCTCTGCCCCCATGCCTGGAAGCGGGGACCCCGCCAGGGGGAGCCTCCTTAAGATGCGCCGGGTCCAGGGGGGCTCCCCCCTGGCGGGTCCCCGCCTTCAAGCATGGGGCAGAGCCCTGGCCTTGCTTGCCTTGCTGGTCAACGCACTGGGCCGTGCGGCCCGTTTCTTCCACAGGAGGTCATGATGGCGAGTTCGGACAACCGCGCGGCCCTCGTCACCGGCGCCAGCCGCGGCATCGGCCGCGCCATCGCGCTCGGGCTGGCGCGCGAGGGCTTCGACGTGGTGGTCAACGACGTCGGGCGGCAGCGCGCGGCGCTGGAGGCGGTGGCGGGGGAGATCGCGGCGACGGGCCGGCGCGCCGTCGCGCTGTGCGCCGACGTCAGCGACCGCGCGGGGGTCGCGGCGATGGTGGGCGAGGCCGTCGCGTGGAGCGGGCGGATCGACGCGGTGATCAACAACGCCGGCATCCTGATCCCGGGCGCCGTGGAGGCGCTGGCGGAGGAGCACTGGGACGCGGTCATGGACGTCAACGCCAAGGGGACGTTCCTGGTGGTGCAGGCGCTGCTGCCGCACATGCGCGCGCGGGGTTACGGCCGCATCGTCAACATCGCCTCCATCGGCGGCAGGCATGGCGCGCCGGAGCAGGCGCACTACTCCGCGAGCAAGGCCGCGGTGATGGGGTTCACCCGGGTGCTGGCGCAGGAGGTGGGGCCGTTCGGCATCACCGCGAACTGCGTCTGCCCGGGCATCATCGTCACCGAGATGGGCCGCACCAACCTGGAGGACCCGGCGGTCGCAGGCCGGTGGATCGCCAGCACGGCGCTGCGCCGCCTCGGCCAGCCGGAGGACGTCGTCGGCCCGGCCTGCTTCCTCGCCTCCGACGCCGCCGCGTTCGTGACCGGGCAGTCCCTGAACGTGTGCGGCGGCATCGTGCTGAGCTGACGCCGCCAGCCCCCTGGGCAGAGCCCGGCCCCGCTTGCTGACAGGTCAACGCCGGCCCCTGGCATGACGCCGGCCGAGGCCGCCACGGAGGATCATGCCGATGTATCTGGAGAAGCTGCGCCTCGACGGCCGCGTCGCCGTCGTCACCGGCGGCGGAGGCGGCATCGGCCTGGCCTGCGTCGTGGCGCTCGCGGAGGCGGGCGCGCACGTGGTGGTCGCCGACCTCGACATGGCCCTGGCCCTGGCAGGGGCGGAGGCGGCGGTCGCGGCCGGCGGCACGGGCGAGGGCGTCGCGATGGACGTCACCGATGCCGCCGCCGTCGCGCAGGCCGCGGCGGGGATCGCGGGGCGGCACGGCAGGATCGACATCCTCGTCTGCAACGCCGGCATCGTGGTCTCCGAGGTCAGGGCCGAGGATGTCGACGACGCGCTCTGGCAGCGCCACCTCGACGTCAACCTGACCGGCGTGTTCCGCTGCTGCCGCGAGTTCGGGCGCGTCATGCTGGGCCAGGGCCGCGGGTCGATCGTCACCATCGGCTCGATGGCGGGGTCGATCGTCGTGCGGCCGCAGGAGCAGGCGGCGTACAACGCCTCCAAGGCGGGCGTGCACCACCTGACGCGCTCGCTCGCCGCCGAGTGGGCCGGCCGAGGCGTCAGGGTCAACGCCGTGGCGCCGACCTACATCGAGACCCCGCTCACGCGCTTCGGCATGAACAACCCGGCATTGTATGATTTGTGGCTCGCGGCCACGCCGATGGGCCGCGTCGGCCAGCCGCACGAGATCGCGTCGGTCGTCCACTTCCTGGCCTCGGACGCGGCGAGCCTGATGACGGGCAGCATCGTCCACGCGGATGCCGGCTACACGATCTGGTAGGCGGGAGGTCTGCGTGACGCCGGCGGCTTCCTGGAGCGACGGGCGAAGCAGCGGGGCCGGGGTCCCGCCCCCTCCGCCAGGGCGAGCCGCCCTGGACCTGCTTGGCTTAAGTAAGGCCGGTCCAGGGGCGGCTCGCCCCTGGCGGGTCTGGGC
>CAXSES010000053.1:0-12195 GCA_964236225.1 uncultured Acetobacteraceae bacterium | reverse complement strand
CATACTTAGGCCAAACTTGCTTTGCTATTCGCTCAGCCACAAACGGACCTCCGGTCATGAACCAAGTCCAGTTGTGCCAGAGTTCAAGAAGATAGTCGTTAAAGGCGCTCATTGGTTTCCAGTTCACCGTTAAGTTGGTAAATTACCGCCCAGCGTTAAATCTAATTATAGCGATAATTTTGGAAATTACTGTATCGCCTTTTAATAATTCCTTTCTCGAAAAGCCGGTCCAGGGGCGGCTCGCCCCTGGCGGAGTTTGAGGCAGAGCCTCAACCTTGCTTGCCTCCTTCCCACGCGAACACGGTGACGGCGCCCGCGACGCTCACGCCCACCGTGTCGCCCACCGCTGGCACGCCGTGCCCGGACACGCGCGCGCTCAGCGCCACGCCGGAGTCCGTCACGAGGCCGACGCTGGCGTCGTGGCCGTAGAAGGTCACGTCGCGCACCCGCGCGGCGACGCCGCCGGCCGGGCCGTCAAGGCGGAGCTGCTCCGGGCGCAGCAGCACCTCGACGTCGCCCTGCGGCGGCGCGGCCATGCCGGACTGCGGCGGCGCGAGGGCGAGGCGGCCGAGGCAGCACGTCACGGCGCCCCCCTCGGCGTGGCCGGGGAGCAGCACCGCCTCGCCGACGAAGCGGGCCAGCTCTGCGTCGACCGGGCTGCGGTAGAGGGTCTCGGGCGAGGCCATCTGCACCAGGCGGCCGCGGCGCAGCACGGCGACGGCCTCGCCCATCGACAGCGCCTCGGACTGGTCGTGGGTGACGAGCAGGGCGGTGGCGCCGGTCTGCGCCAGGGCCGCGGCGACGGCGCGGCGGGTCTCGTGGCGCAGCGCGGCGTCGAGGGCGGAGAACGGCTCGTCGAGCAGCACCAGGCGCGGGCCGGGCGCGAGCGCGCGGGCGAGGGCCACGCGCTGCTGCTCGCCGCCGGAGAGCTGGTGCGGGCCGCGCGCGGCGTAGGTGGCGGGCAGGCCGACCAGCTCCAGCAGGGCGCCGGCGCGGCCGGAGTCGCGGCGCTCGCGCCTGGGCAGGCCGAACAGCACGTTGCCCTGCACGCTCAAGTGGGGGAACAGCGCGCCCTCCTGCGCGACGTAGCCGATGCGGCGGCGCTCGGGGGCGAGGTGCAGGCCGGCGTCGCAGACCGGCTGGCCGGCGATGGCGATGCGGCCGGAATCGGCGCGCTCGAAGCCGGCGAGCAGGCGCAGCAGCGTGGTCTTGCCGCTGCCGGACGCGCCGAGGATCGCGACCAGGCTGCCGGAGCGCACCGACAGGTCGATGCCGGAGAGGACGGGGGCGGCGCCGAAGGACTTGCACAAGGCCTGAATTTGAACGTCGGACATCAGGAAGCGAGCAAGGCCAGGGGCTCTGCCCCCCATGCTTGGAAGCGGGGACCTCGCCAAAGGCTCGCCTTTGGAAACCAATACTTAAGAATCGGGATCAAAGGGTCCTCGGACCCTTTGCGGGTCTGGGCAGAGCCCAGCCTTGCTTGCTTCACGTCCCTCAGCCTCCCGCCAGCGCCGTCGCGCCGAAGCGCCTGGCCAGCACCCAGGTGGAGACGAGCGACAGCCCCGCCATCAGCGCGGCGTAGGGCGCCGCGGCGGCGAAGGCGAGGGTGGAGGTGTCGGCCCACACGCGCGTCGCCAGCGTCTCCGTGCCGATCGGCGAGAGCAGCAGGGTCGCGGTCAGCTCGGTCGTCACGGAGACGAACACCAGGGCGGCGGCGGCGCCCAGCCCCGGTCCCGCGACCGGCAGCATCACGCGCCACGCGGTGGCGGCCCAGCCGAGGCCGAGCGAGCGGCCAGCCTCCTCCAGGCCTGCCTGCGCCTGGGCGAGGGCGGCGCGCACGCTGACCAGGGCGAGGGGGAGGAACAGGATCGCGTAGGCGGCGACCAGCAGCGCCTGGGTCTGGTAGAGCGGCGGCGCGGCCTGGAGGGTGAGCGAGACGAGGGCGAGGGCGACGACGATGCCGGGCACGCCCTGCGCCAGCCAGGCGGCGCGCTCCAGCAGGGCGATCAGCGGGCCATCGTAGCGCACCGTGAGCACGCCGAGCGGGACGGCCAGCGCCATGGTCAGCACTGCGCCGGCGAGGCCGAGCGAGACCGAGGACAGCGCGGCGTCGAGCAGCAGCGGGCCGGAGGCGGCCACCGTGGAGAAGGCCGCGGAGTTGTGCCGCGTCAGCCAGAACAGGATGGTGCACAGCGGCACGACGATGGTGACGCTGGCCAGCAGGGCGAAGCCGGCCAGCACGGGGCCGGCGCGCCAGCCGAGCGGGACCGGGGCGGTGCGGCGGCCGGTGAAGCGGGCGACGCGGGCGTAGCGGGCGCGGCCGCGCACGCGGGCCTCGACGGCGAGGCAGGCGACGCAGAGCGCGATCAGGACGACGGCGAGCAGCGCGGAGTCGGGGCCGTCGAGGCCGGTGCGGTACTCCGCGTAAAGCTCGGTGGTGAAGGTGCGGAAGCGCAGCAGGGTGAAGGCGCCGAACTCGACCAGGGTGTTGAGCGCGACCAGCAGCATGCCGCCGAGCAGGGCTGGGCGGAGCTGCGGCAGGACAACCCGCAAAAAGGTGCGCCAGGGGCCGTGGCCGAGGGAGCGCGCGGTCTCCTCCAGGGCGGGGTCCATGCCGCGCAGGGCGGCGGCGACCGGCAGGGTGACGAAGGGGGTGTAGGCGCAGGTCACGACCAGGAGCGCGCCGCCGAAGCCCTGAAGGGAGGGGGCGATCGACAGCCAGGCGTAGGAGGTGATGAAGGGCGGGATCGCGAGGGGCACGGCGGCGAGCACGGCCCAGGCCCTGCCGCCGGGGAGGCGGGTGCGCTCGATGCACCAGGCGCAGGCGGTGCCGACCAGGCCGGCGCAGGCGGTGGCGGCGAGCACCAGGCCGAGGGTGTTGAGCAGAAGCTCGGCGACCATGGGGCGGAGCAGCATGTCGCGGGCGTCGAGGGCGTCGGCGCCGCAGGCCTGCGCCACGGTCCAGGCCAGGGGCAGCAGCACCAGGAGCGAGCCGCACGCGCCCGCGAGCAGCAGCGCCAGCGGCGGGCGGCGGCGGAGGGACGACAGGCGAGGAAAGGAAGGTTGAGGCTCTGCCTCAAACTCCGCCAAAGGCAGGCCTTTGGAATCCATTACTTAAGAAAGCCAGTCCAGGGGGGCTTCCCCGTGGCGGGTCTGGGCGTAGCTGCCAAAGGTTCCGACAACTCTCTATGAGCTGTTGGAATGGCAGCGGAGGGAGAGCCCAGCCTTGCCTGCTGTCCTGTCAACGCTCAGAGCAGCCCCGACTGGCGCAGCAGCTTCGCGGAGTCCTGGTCGTCGCCGAGCTGCCTGAGGGTGAGCGCGGGCGGCTGGAGCTGGTCCATCGGCCTGAGCGCCGGGTTGGGCGCGACGCCGGGGGCCAGGGGATACTCGAAGTCGATGTCGCTCCTGGCCAGCATCTCCTGCACCGCGGGGCTGACCAGGAAGGCGAGGAAGCGCTGCGCCGCGTCCTGGTTGTGCGAGGATTTCAGCACTGCGGCGCCGGACACGTTGAGCAGCGCGCCCACGTCCGCGCCGGAGAAATGGTGGACCTCGGAGCGGGTCTTGTCGGCGCCCTGCTCCACGCGGGCGCGGTAGTAGTAGTAGCTGTTGATCACGCCGGCCTGCGCCGTGCCGCGCTCCACGGCGGAGACCACGCCCTCGTCGTCGTCGAACACCTGGGCGTTGGCCTTGAGGCCGCGCAGCCAGGCCAACGCGGCATCGCGGCCGCGGAGGACGACCACGGCCTGCACCAGGGGCAGGAAGTCTGCGTCCGACGGGGCCACGGCGACGCGGCCCTTCCACTCGGGCTTCGCGAGGTCGAGCAGCGAGGCGGGCAGGTCGGACTCCTTCAGCTTCGTCGGGTCGTAGGCGAGGACGTTCTCGCGCGCCAGCACGCCGAGCCAGCTTCCGTCCGCGGCGCTGAACCGCGGCGGCACCAGCGCCAGCGTGGCGGGCGGCACCGGGGCGAGCAGCGACTTCTCGTCGAGCAGGGTCAGCTCGGGGGAGTTCTCCGTGAAGTAGACGTCGGCGGGGGAGCGGGCGCCCTCGCGCGCGATCTGGCTGGCCAGCTCCGGGGCCTCGCCGAAGCGCGAGCGCACCGGGATGCCGGTCTCCTGGGTGAAGCGCCGTGCCACCATGTCGACGAGCTGGTGGTGCTGGGCGGCGTAGATCGTCAGCGGCGCGGGCGACGCGGCGGGCGAGGGCAGGGGCGCCAGCGCGGCGAGGCCGAGGACGAGGGCGGCACGCCAGGGCGGCTGGGTCATGGGGGCTCCATGCGCGTCGGGGATGCGACCGCGTCGCAATTGCGCTTCGGGCGCGGTGCTATCACCGGGGTGCGGCGGGGTCAACGCGGCGGGGGCGGCCAGGCTGGGGGCGGTGTGCACGGCCGGATGGGCCTGCGCGGTGGAGCAGGCAAGGCCAGGGCTCTGCCCCATGCCTGAAAGCGGGGACCCCGCCAGGGGCAGCGCCCCTGGACCGGCCTTACTTAAGAGAGGGGTTCCAAGGGCCCTGCCTTTGGCGGGGTCCAGGGGCAGAGCCCCTGGCCTTCCTCCCGCTCAGCGCGCCGGCGTGCCGGGCGGCTTCTCCGGCAGCCAGGCGTCGGTCCAGCCAAGCTCGCTCGTGGCGTCGACCCGGACCTGCGCGGCCGCCGGCGGCACCCGGTCGACCACCGTGACCTTGGTCGGCTGGGCGATCGGGCGGCAGCCGGGCGGCAGGGGCTGGGGGCCGCTGTCCTGCGCCAGCGCCTCCGCCCTCGCCCTGAGGCCGTCGAGGCTCGCGCAGAACAGGGCGCCGCGGTCCAGGCGCGGCCAGAGGTCAGGCGGGATCTTCATCTCGGCCGGTTTCGCGCCGGCGGCGGCCTTGCCGGGAGCGTCGCGGGACTGGCGGCCACGATGGGGCCGGCCGGACGCGCCGGGCGTGTCCGCGCCCTGGGCGAGCGCGGGGGCAGGGCCCGTGACGAGGCAGGGGGCGAGACCGGCGGCGAACCCGCAGGCCAGCAACGCGAGGGTCAGGCCTGGACGGCGCGGGGCTGTTCGCATCGTGCGACCATAGGAGATCGGGGCGGCCGTGTGCGTTGCGAAACCTCTCCGGCCTGCCGCCGGCAGGTTCCCGGCGCCGGGCGGTGCCCGGCTTTGCCTTGCGCCGGGATTGTTGCTGGCCCTGCCGGCGTGGCAGGATGCAGGCATGGCCGAGATCATGAACCTGAACAGGGCGCGCAAGCAGCGGGCGCGCGAGGCCGAGGCGCGCATGGCGGCGCAGAACCGCGTGGCGCATGGGCAGACCAGGGCGGAGCGCCTGGTGCTGGAGCAGGCGGCGCATCGGCGCGCGGTGCTGCTGGATGGCGCCCGGCTGGATGACGCCCGGCCGGATGGTCCCCGGCTTGGCGGCGAGCCCGAGGGTTCGGGGCCGGAGGGCGGCGCGAAGCCCTGAGCCTCGCGCCGCCACAGGGTTGCCGGGTGCCGCGGTTCAGTGCGGCGGGTGCCGGGGTTCAGTGCAGGTTGAACTGGCCGGAGACGCTCTGCCAGCGTGCGGGGCCGACCAGGCTGGCGCTGGCGACGCGCACGGAATGCAGCTTGCCCTCGATCTCGCGGTGCCAGAACGACAGGAACCGACCCAGGACCGGGAAGCCGGGGGCGATGTCGAGGTCCTGCCAGACGTAGGTCTGGAGCACGGCCGGGTGGTCCGGCAGGCGGTAGAGGATCTCGGCGGTGGTCAGCCGGTAGTCGTTCAGCTGCAGCGACAGGCTCATGGGAAATCCTCCGTGTGCGGCATCCCGGTGATGTGCGGCGTGCGGCCCGGCCGGCGCGGCCGGGCGGGCCATCTTGATGCACCCTGGGTGGGTGCGGCAACGAAAACCGATGTTTGTCAAACGCTTGGCACTCGATGGCCGAGAGTGCTGCCGGGTGCTTGAC
This sequence comes from uncultured Acetobacteraceae bacterium, assembly GCA_964236225.1. Taxonomy (GTDB): domain Bacteria; phylum Pseudomonadota; class Alphaproteobacteria; order Acetobacterales; family Acetobacteraceae; genus CAXSEF01. Next base: position 6,286 of record CAXSES010000053.1, on the reverse strand, counting down.
TTGGTGGCTGCGTCACCCTAGGTGTCTGGCACTCCCTGGCTGGCACTCTGCGCCCGGGAGTGCCAAACCGCCGTCGGGCTCCGTCCGGCGGCCAAGATCCACCATCCGGACCGCCGCGGCGCGTGCTGCGGGTCCGATGTCGCTGAGGATATCCCCGCATGGCGAATTTCCGTCCCCTTCACGACCGCATCGTGGTTCGCAGGCTCACCGCCGAGGAGAAGACGTCGGGCGGCATCATCATCCCCGACACCGTCAAGGAGAAGCCGATGGAGGGCGAGGTCGTGGCCGTCGGCGCCGGGGCGCGCAACGACGCCGGCGCCCTGGTGCCGCCGGACGTCAAGGCGGGCGACCGCGTGCTGTTTGGCAAGTGGTCGGGCACCGAGGTCAAGCTGGACGGCGAGGATCTCCTCATCATGAAGGAGACCGACATCATGGGCGTGATCGAGGGCGGCGCGGCGCAGAAGGCCGCGGCCTGAACGATCGGCGCTGCGGCTCCGGGGCGACCCGGGGCTGATCCGCCCGGGTTCGCCCGGGGAGCTGAGAGGGGCGCGAAGATGCGCCCCGGCCCGTCATCCGATCCGGAGCGGGCTGACGCGGCGCTGGTCCGGGGCGGTCTTCGTCCCAGGGCCGCACGGCGCACACAGAAAGAAAGGCCTTATTCATGGCAGCCAAGGAAGTACGGTTCGGCGGCGACGCTCGCGGCCGCATGCTGCGCGGCGTGGACATCCTCGCCGACGCGGTGAAGGTCACGCTGGGTCCCAAGGGGCGCAACGTGGTGATCGACAAGAGCTTCGGCGCGCCGCGGATCACCAAGGACGGCGTCACCGTCGCCAAGGAGATCGAGCTCAGCGACAAGTTCGAGAACATGGGCGCGCAGATGGTGCGCGAAGTGGCCAGCAAGACCAACGACCTGGCCGGCGACGGCACGACGACCGCGACCGTGCTGGCGCAGGCCATCGTGCGCGAGGGCGCCAAGGGCGTGGCCGCCGGGCTGAACCCGATGGACCTGAAGCGCGGCATCGACGCGGCGGTCAACGCCGTGGTCGAGCAGCTCAAGAGCCAGACCCGCAAGATCACCACGCCCGCCGAGACGGCGCAGGTCGGCACGATCTCCGCCAACGGCGAGACAGAGATCGGCGAGATGATCGCCCAGGCGATGCAGAAGGTCGGCAACGAGGGCGTCATCACCGTCGAGGAGGCCAAGGGCATCCAGACCGAGCTTGATGTCGTCGAGGGGATGCAGTTCGACCGCGGCTACATCTCGCCGTACTTCATCACCAACGCCGAGAAGATGGTCGCCGATCTGGACCAGCCCTACATCCTGATCCACGAGAAGAAGCTGTCGGGCCTGCAGCCGCTGCTGCCGCTGCTCGAGAGCGTGGTGCAGTCGGGCCGTCCGCTGCTGATCATCGCCGAGGATATCGAGGGCGAGGCGCTGGCCACGCTCGTGGTGAACAAGCTGCGCGGCGGGCTGAAGATCGCCGCCGTCAAGGCGCCGGGCTTCGGCGACCGCCGCAAGGCGATGCTCGAGGACATCGCCGTCCTGACGGGCGGCCAGGTGATCTCCGAGGACCTCGGCATCAAGCTCGAGAACGTGACGCTCCAGATGCTCGGCAAGGCCAAGAGGGTCATGATCGAGAAGGAGAACACGACGATCATCGAGGGCGTCGGCGAGAAGAGCGAGATCCAGGGCCGCTGCAGCCAGATCCGCGCGCAGATCGAGGAGACCACCTCGGATTACGACAAGGAGAAGCTGCAGGAGCGTCTCGCCAAGCTGGCCGGCGGCGTGGCCGTGATCCGCGTCGGCGGCAGCACCGAGGTCGAGGTGAAGGAGCGCAAGGACCGCGTGGACGACGCCCTGCACGCGACCCGCGCGGCGGTCGAGGAAGGCATCGTTCCGGGCGGCGGCGTGGCGCTGGCGCGGGCCAGCCTGACGCTCGCGGGCCTGAAGTATGCCAACGAGGACCAGAAGTTCGGCATCGACATCGTGCGCAAGGCGATCCAGCAGCCGCTGCGCCAGATCGCGGAGAACGCGGGCGAGGACGGCGCCGTCATCGCCGGCAAGGTGCTGGAGAACGGCGAGTACAATTTCGGCTTCGACGCGCAGACCGGTGAGTACAAGGACATGGTCGCGGCGGGCATCATCGACCCGACCAAGATCGTGCGCTCCGCGCTGCAGAACGCCGGCTCGGTTGCCGGCCTGCTGGTGACCACCGAGGCGATGATCGCGGAGAAGCCGGAGAAGAAGTCCGGCGGCGGCGGGATGCCCGGCGGCGGCGGCATGGGCGGCATGGGCGACATGGATTTCTGATCCGCCCAGGCCGCGCGAGCGGCGATGCTGCGGAAAGGGGCGGGCAGCTTGGCCCGCCCCTTTTTCGTGGGACGGGGATGATGCTGTCGGCTTCCGGCTTTGATTTGCCAGCCGGCAAGGCCGGGCTCTGCCCGGACCCGCCAGGGCGAGCCGCCCTGGACCGGCGCTACTTTAGGGAAGGTTGGTTCAGGGGCGGCTCGCTCCTGGCGGCATGAGGCAGGGCCTTGATCTTGCCTGCTTGCGCGTCGCCCTCAAGGGCCGTCGGTGCGACTGGCAGAACCGCAAGGCGGATGATTCGCGGCGTCCGAGGTCCGATGCGACCGCGACATGATGGCGATTGACTCCGCCAGCGATTTCTGACCCCATACCCCGGCAATCGACGTTTTGGCTTGCCTTGCTGCGCTTCCGTCACTCGGGTGCCTCAAGTCGTCCAGCGGCCCGGTTGTCTGACGTGCCGCACGATGCGGCGCGGCACCAATGACGGAGAGTGACTGAGAATGGCGACCGGCACTGTCAAGTGGTTCAACACCACCAAGGGCTTCGGCTTCATCATGCCCGAGGATGGCGGCAAGGACGTGTTCGTCCACATCACCGCTGTCCAGGCGGCCGGCCTTCGTGGTCTCGACGAGAACCAGAAGGTCAGCTACGAGGTCCAGATGGAGCGCGGCAAGGCCGCCGCCACCAACCTCAAGCCGCTCTGAGGGCAGGACCGACCCGGTCACAATCAGGATAGGCAGGACCACCGCGCCACCGGCCGGTGGCCGGCATGAACATGTTGCCGCCCGCGCAATCGGGCGGTGGCGTGGCTGATATCGCAGAAGATGCGGTTTCGCCGCGCACGATAGGGAAATAGGGTTATGGCGACAGGCACGGTCAAGTGGTTCAACGCCACCAAGGGTTTTGGCTTCATCATGCCGCAGGACGGCGGCAAGGATGTGTTCGTGCACATCACTGCGGTGCAGGCGGCGGGGCTCCAGGGCCTCAATGACGGCCAGAAGGTGAGCTACGAGGTCGAGATGGAGCGCGGCAAGGCCGCCGCCACCAACCTCAAGCTGGCCTGAGTCTCAGGCGAGCTTTTCGCAAGGGTTTCCCCCCGGCCTGGTCATCGCAAGGCGGCAGGTTGGGCGGGGACCGGTGTGATGCTCCGGGCAGCAGCGACGACAATAGACGATGGCGCGGACGATCCGCGCACGGCAAGGGATTTCGGGAATGGCGACAGGCACGGTCAAGTGGTTCAACGCCACCAAGGGTTTTGGCTTCATCATGCCGCAGGACGGCGGCAAGGATGTGTTCGTGCACATCACTGCGGTGCAGGCGGCGGGGCTCCAGGGCCTCAATGACGGCCAGAAGGTGAGCTACGAGGTCGAGATGGAGCGCGGCAAGGCGGCGGCGACCAATCTTCGGCTCGCCTGACACTCTCTGAACGGGACGCAAGGAAGGGCCGCCGGCGACAAGCCGGCGGCCCTTCGTGTTTGGGCCTCTGCCAGTGGCCACGGGTGTCGGCCAGCCAGGAAGCAAGACCGGGCTCCGCCCAGATCCGCCAAGGGCGAGCCGCCCCTGGACCGGCTTCACTTAAGTATCGGTTTCCAAAGGCGAGCCTTTGGCGGGGTCCCCGCCTCCAGGCATGGGGGGCAGAGCCCCTGGCCTTGCTTGTTTGGCACGTCAGGAGCCCCAGGCAGTCGGTATCAGCCGGTCCAGCCGCCTGCGTCGATGCCCGCCACGGCGGCGTCGGTGCGGCGGACGGCCTCAACCCGGGTGGCGCCGCACTCGCGCATGATCGTCTCGGCGCGGCGGCGCTTCTCCGCGTCGGCGATATGGGCGGCGAGGACGAGCTGGCCTGCCTGCGCTGCGTCCTCGCGGCCCTCGCGTTCAGTGGATTTCGCGGCGCTGGTCACGCCCTCGACGGCGCCGCCCGCGAGCAGGCCGGCCGCGGCCGCTGCGCCCACGGCCGCCAGGGCCACGCCGCCCGTCGCCACCACGACGCCGGCCGCCGCCATGGCCGCGCCCACGCCGAGCGTGCTGGCGCCGAGGGTGCGGACCTGGCGCTGGTCCTCCTCGGTGGTGGGGTTCTCTGCGCCCTGGTTCGGGGTGGCGGTGGCGCTGCTCGGGCTGGTGTGCGGCAGGGACAGCTCGGCGCGGTCGAAGCCGTTGCCCAGGAGGCGCTTCATCGCGGCCTGCAGCGTGTCGTCGCTCGGGAAGATGCCCTGCACCTCGTCGATGGTGTCGCCAAGCTCGGGGGAGGCGTTGGTCTCGGACGGCATTGGGTCGCTCCTGGTTCGGCGGGAAAACGCCGGGGCGAGAGGTCCGTTGCGTGCGCGGCCCGGCGAAGCAGGGCCAGGGCTCTGCCCCGTTGCCTCAAGGCGGGGACCCGCCATGGGCAGCGCCCCCGGGACCTGCACATGTCAGGCTAGACCGGGCGTGCCGCCGGCCCGGTCGGAGTTTCCAAAGGCGAGCCTTTGGCGGGGTCCAGGGGCAGAGCCCCTGGCCTTGTTTGCTTCAGGCGTTGCGCTCGACGCGCTGGTAGCGGGCGCGGACGCCGCGCTCGATGGCGGCGGCGACCAGCGGGTCCAGGTTCAGCTCGCCCATCACGAACTCCAGCATCTGCAGGATGCGCTGGCCGTGCACCTCGTCGGCGGCGACCACCTCGCAGGCCAGCACGTAGGCGGTCTCGCGCAGGCGGGGCTCCAGGGCGTCGCGGATCAGGCGGCCGGCGTGGGCCAGGCCGTCCTCCTCGGCGAGCAGGTTGATGGTGGCCTCGGTGGCGGCCTCGAGCTGGGCGGTGGTGAAGGTGCGGAACACCGGCAAAGTCTGCACCAGGCCGGCCATGACGCCGATCTCGCGGTCGGAGATGCCGCCTTCGGCGGCGGCGACCAGCACCATCGTGCAGATCAGGGCTTCCTGGGCATCGAAGCCTACGCGAGCGAGCATGGCCTGGCCTTCCTGGTGAGGACGCGGCGGACCGTGCCTCCGGGGCGGGCGGATGGCAAGACCCCCGGGAAGCTGCCCAGGCCTGCCAGGGGCGAGCCGCCTCGTCCGGCCCTTCCAGCGACCCGGGCGGGTCGTCGGACCCTTTGGCCAGCCTCGCCCCTGGACCCTGCGCAACTCAAGGAAGGCCGGTCCAGGGGGGCTTCCCCTGGCGGAGTTTGAGGCCCGGTGCCTGAAGGCGGGGCCTCAACCTTGCTTCCCCGACCGGTCACACAGCCGCCATCGAGGTCATCTGTCGGAGGCTAGGGCACCACGGGCAGCCAGATGGCGCTGGCCGCCTCGCCCGACCGCATCACGGTCACGGTGGCCGTGCGGTAGTCGGAAGGCTTGGCGAACAGGATGTTGTCCACGTAGGTCTGCGGGTTGCGGTCGTAGAGCGGGAACAGCGTGGACTGGACCTGCACCATGATGCGGTGGCCGGGCAGGAAGACGTAGTTGGCGTTCGGCAGGGTGAAGCGGTAGCGCTGCGGCGTGCCCGCGGGGACCGGCGAGGGCTGCGAGGCGCTGTCGCGGTAGCGGCCGCGGAAGATGTCCGTGCCGACCGGCAGCTCGTAGCCGCCCAGCTCCGGCTGGTTCGGGAAGTCCGCGGGGTAGACGTCGATCAGCTTGACCGCGACGTCGACGTCGGTGCCGGTGGTGGCGGCCACGATGTCGGCGACCGGGGCGCCCTGTATCCGCACCGGGACCGAGAGCACCGGCGTCTCGTAGGTCAGCACGTCGGGGCGGCCGTCGACGAAGCGCTGGTCGTGCACCAGCCAGGTGCGCCAGGCCTCGTGGTCGGCGAAGCGCACCGGCCGCGGCTCGAACGGAACCGGCTTGGCGGGATCGGAGACGTAGGAGTCGGCCTCCGCCGTAGCCGCCGCCTTGTCGCTCGCTGCCTTGTCGTCTCCCGCCTTGTCGCTCGCTGGCTTGTCGCCCGCTGGCTTGTCGCCCGCTGGCTTGTCGAAGGACAGGCCGAAATCGGCGTGCAGGTAGAGGGGCTTCATCGGG
>CAXSES010000052.1:0-12311 GCA_964236225.1 uncultured Acetobacteraceae bacterium | reverse complement strand
CCCCTGGACCGGCCCTACTTAAGTAACGGATTCCAAAGGCCTGCCTTTGGCGGAGTTTGAGGCCCATGCTTGAAGGTGGAGCCTCAACCTTGCCTGCCTTCACGCCGGGTTCGCCCCCGCCGGCGCCGGCGCGGGGTCCGGCAGCGCGCATGGCGACAGCAGCTCCGGCCCGTCGTTGCGCACGCTGTTCACCCTGCGGCTGACCGGCCACACCCGCAGCGTCCCGTCCGGCGCCGGCCGCATCAGCGCCGCCGCCGCGTCGCCCGCGCCGTCGAGCCACAGGCCCCAGGCGTCGCGCTCCAGGATCACCGGCATGCGCTCGTGCAGTGCCGACATTTCCGCGTTGGCGGTCGTGGTCACGATCGTGAAGCTGCGCAGCACCTCGCCCCCGGGCGCGGTCCAGCTTTCCCATAGCCCGGCCAGCGCCATCTGCGCGCCGTCCGCGCGGGCCACGGCGAAGGGCTGCTTGCCGTCGGCCACGGCCCGCCACTCGTAGAACGCGCTCGCCGGCACCAGGCAGCGGCGCTGCGCGAACGCAGAGCGGAACAGCCCCAGCGAGCGCACCGTCTCGGCGCGGGCGTTGATCGGCCGCCGCGCCGCCTTCGGGTCCTTGACGAAGTGCGGCAGCAGACCCCAGCGCAGCAGGCCCAGCCGCCGCTCGCCGCTGGGCGGGTGATGGCGAACCACGGGCGCCTGCATGGTGGGCGCCATGTTCCAGCTCGGCGCCGCGTTGGGCAGCGGCGGCGCCACGTCGAACAGCGCCGCGATCGCCGCGGGGTCCAGGTCGCTCACGAAACGCCCGCACATCGTCGGCCTCCTCCTGCCCGCCGCCACCCGCGGGCGAGAGCCCTCCCCGTCACGGCCCGGCGTAGGCCCAGGCAGGAGAAATCCACACGGCTCGCAGCCCACTCAGGGATCGCAGGCGGCGATCGCTGCCAACCCGCACATCCGGATCGAACCTCCGGTTCCGCCGCTTCCGTAACAGGCTCTTCGCCGCCGGGCTCAGGGTGCATCCGCTCGCCGGTTCCCTGCCACAGGCCCCCCGAGTTCGAGGCGGAGCCTCGACCCTGCCTGCTGCCCTTCGCTCCGTCCCGGCGCGCCGGTCAGTGCGCCGCAGCCCCTTCCGCGCCAATGCCGGTCTGCGAGCGAACGTACTGCGCGTCGAACGCCGCCGCCTCGATGCGCGCGGAGGCGCTGCGGTCCGTGACCGAGCCCAGCCAGCAGCCGAGGAAGGCCAGCGGCAGTGAGAAGATCGCCGGCGAATCCAGGGGAAAGATCGGGAGCGCGTTGCCGAACACCTTCACCCAGATCGCCGGGCTGAGCACTGTCAGCGTGACCGCCGTCACCAGGCCGAGCCAGCCGCCCAGCAGCGCGCCGCGCGTGGTCAGGCCCCGCCAGTACATCGACAGCAGCAGCACCGGGAAATTGCAGCTCGCCGCCACCGCGAAGGCGAGGCCCACCATGAAGGCGACGTTCTGCTTCTCGAACACGATGCCGAGCAGGATCGCCACGATGCCGAGCACCACGGTGGCGGCCTTGGACACGCGGACCTCGCGCCCCTCGGTGGTGCGGCCGCGGGCGATGACGCGGGCGTAGAGGTCGTGGCTGACCGCGGTCGCGCCGGCCAGCGTCAGGCCGGAGACCACCGCGAGGATGGTCGCGAACGCCACCGCCGAGATGAAGCCGAGCAGGATGTTGCCGCCCACCGCGTCGGCCAGGTGGATCGCCACCATGTTGTTGCCGCCCCTCAGCGCGCCGGCGGCGGTCTTGAACGCCGCGTTGCCGCCGACCAGCACGATCGCGCCCAGGCCGATGATGAAGGTCAGGATGTAGAAGTAGCCGATGAACACGGTGGCCCAGAACACCGACTTCCTGGCCTCCTTCGCGTCGGCGACGGTGAAGAAGCGCATCAGGATGTGCGGCAGGCCGGCGGTGCCGAACATCAGCGCGATGCCGAGCGAGATCGACGACGCCGCGCGCTGCGCCTCCGTCTGCGCCGCCGACGCGCCGCCGCCCGGGCTCAGGATCGCCGCGTGCTTGGGGCTGATCTCGACCGCGCGGGCGAACAGGTCGTTGAGGTTGAAGCCGAAGGTGGCGAGCACGCTGAACGCCATGTAGGTGGCGCCGGCGAGCAGCAGCCCCGCCTTGATGATCTGCACCCAGGTCGTGGCCAGCATCCCGCCCAGGGTGACGTAGAGGATCATCAGCACGCCGACGATCACCACCGCGTAGAGGTAGTCCAGCCCGAACAGGAGCTGGATGAGCTGGCCCGCGCCGACCATCTGCGCGATCAGGTAGAACGCGATCACGACGAGCGAGCTGACCGCGGCCATGGTGCGGATCGGCGTCTCGCTCATCCGCGTGGTCACCACGTCGCCGAAGCTGAAGCGCCCGAGGTTGCGCAGCCGCTCCGCCATCAGGAACATCAGGATCGGCCAGCCCACCAGGAAGCCGATCGAGTAGATCAGCCCGTCGAAGCCGGTTGTGTAGACCAGCGCGGAGATGCCCAGGAACGAGGCCGCGGACATGAAGTCGCCGGCGATCGCCACGCCGTTCTGGAACCCGCTGATGCCGCCGCCCGCGGTGTAGAAATCCGAGGCCGAGCGGGTGCGGCGCGAGGCCCACAGCGTGATCAGCAGCGTCAGCGCCACGAAGGCCGCGAACATGCCGATCGCCGCCCAGTTGGTCGGCTGCTGCTGCACCGCGCCCTCGATCGCGGGGCCGGCCGCGCGCGCGGGGAGCGCCTGCGCCGCCAGCGCCAGGCCGGCGGCGCCCCGTCCCGTCGCTGCGCGCCGCATCAGCGCGCGCCGCCGGCGAGCTGGGCGGTCTTCGCGGTGCGCAGCGACGCCGCGGCCGGCATCGCGCCGCCGGTGACGATCTCGCGCGTCAGGCGGTCGAACTCGGTGTTGGCGCGCAGCACGTAGAGGCCGGTGAGCACGACCGCGCCGAGGATCACGCCGAGCCCGAGCGGGAAGCCCAGGCTGATTGAGCGCGTCACCATGGTGCCCATGAGCTGAAGCTGCCCGTCGAACGCGACGAGCAGGATGAAGCCGAAATACAGCACCAGCATGAGGATGGTCAGCATCCAGCTAAAACGCGACCGCTTGCGCTCCAGCTCCAGGAACGCAGGGGTCAGCCGAATGCGCCCGGCCTCTGTCGGTGTCATGTCCGTCTCCCCTCGCCACCGGATTGCGTGCCGCGGCATTGTTGCCGGCCGTTGCGTGACCGTTGCGCGCAATTACCCGTGATGGGGCGCGAAAAGCAAGGTGGGCAGCGGGCCAGCCCGCCGGGCGTCGCTGCAAGCGAGGCAGGCAAGCAAGGTTGAGGCTCTGCCTCAAACTCCGCCAAAGGCAGGCCTTTGGAATCCGTTACTTAAGGAAAGCCGGTCCAGGGGCGGCTCGCCCCTGGCGGGTCTGGGCGGAGCCCAGCCTTGCTTCCTGCCTGACGTCCGTAAGCCGGCCCGAAACTGCGCCTGAAAAGGTCGCCGACCCAGGCGGAAGGTTCCCAAGGGCGAGCCCTGGCGGGTCCTGGCAGGGTCCCGCTCTGACTGCGGCCTAGCTGTTGTCGCCGGCCATCCGCATGGTGATGACGCGGTCCGGCGGCGGCGGCACGAGGCCGTTGCTGGCGGGGTTGCCGCGCTTGATCTTGTCCACGAACTCCATGCCGGAGACGACGTTGCCCCAGATCGTGTACTGCCCATCCAGGCTCGGAGCCGGCGCGAACATGATGTAGAACTGCGAGTTGGCGCTGTTCGGGTTGCCGGAGCGCGCGGCGCCCACGGTGCCGCGCAGGAAGTGCGCCTCGCGGGTAAACTCCGCCTTGATGTCGGGGAGCTGGCTGCCGCCGGTGCCGGTGCCGGTCGGGTCGCCGCCCTGGGCCATGAAGCCCTCGATCACGCGGTGGAACGGCGTGTTGTCGTAGAATTTCTGCGCGCACAGCGTCCTGACCCGCTCCACGTGCAGCGGCGCGAGATCCGGGCGCAGGCGGATCACCACCACTCCGTCCTTGAGCTTCATGTTGACCGTGTTGGCCGGGTCGTTCTCTGCGGGCGTCTGGTCCCCGGTCTGGGTCCCGGTCTGGGCATTCGAGGCGGCGGCGTCGGACATGAGGGCTCCAGCGGCGAGGGTGGCGAGAAGGGTGCGGCGTTGCATCAGGGGTCTCCGGAGGGGCGTCGGCAGTGCTGCAGGGTGCGCTCCAGCACCAGGGGCGGCACGAAGGAGGAGATGTCGCCGCCGAGGCGCGCGATCTCCTTGACGAAGCGCGAGGAGATGAACTGGTGCCGTTCGCTGGCCATCAGGAACACCGTCTCCACGCCGCTGTCCAGGCGGTAGTTCATCCCCGCCATCTGGAACTCGTAGTCGAAATCCGACACGGCGCGCAGGCCGCGCACGATCATCGCCGCCTTGTGCCGGCGCGCGAACTCGATCAGCAGGCCCCCGAAGCCGACCACGTCGATCACGGTGCCCGTGCGCCCGGCCAGCGGCGCCATCTCCGCGCGCACCAGCTCGCAGCGCTCCTCCAGCCCGAACATCGGCGACTTGGAGGTGTCGATCGCCACGCCCACCACCAGGCGGTCCACCAGCCGCGCAGCGCGGCCGATGATGTCAAGGTGGCCGTTGGTCACCGGGTCGAAGGTCCCGGGATAGACGCCGACGCGACGCGGCGCCACGGGAAGCGGCGCCGGCGGCCGCGAGGCGGGCCTCCTAGCCATCACGGGCCGGCCGGCCGGCCGCATCCTCGCCGAGCCCGTCGCGGCTGGCGGGATCGGAGCCCTCGGGCAGCCCTGCGCCTGGGAAGTCCCCGCCGCCCAACGCGCCGCCGATCCCCGCAGCATCGCCGCCCTCTCCGCCCGACGCCATGCCCACCGCAGGGCCGTTGCCGGGACCCGAGCCGTCCGAGGCGTCGTCGCCGCTGCCGCCGGGCTCCAGGCCGCCATCGGTGTCGGGCTGGCCCGGGCCGGACGCGGCCTCCGGGGCGACGTCGTCAGGGCCGGCCATGGGCTCCAGCACCGGGAACACGCTGGTGACGTGCTCGCCCTTGTCGCAGCGGAACAGGGTCACGCCCATGGTCTGCCGCGCGGTGATGCGCACCTGGTCGGCGGGCACGCGGATCAGCCGGCCGGCGTCGGTGACGAGCATCACGTCGTCGCCGCGCCGCACGGGGAGAGTGGCCACCACCTCGGTCCCGGTGCGCGCGGAGAGCAGGATGTTGGTGATCCCCTGCCCGCCCCGCCCGGTGACGCGGTAGTCGTAGGCGGAGGACCGCTTGCCGAAGCCGCCGTTGGTCACGGTGAGCAGGACCTCCTCCTGCTCCTCCATCTCGCGCATCTGCGCAGGCGCCAGCGTCACATCGGCGGCCGCGTCCTCGGGGGCCGCCTCGTCGGCGCCGGTCTCCGCGGGCGCCTCCTCGGTCTCGGTGGCGGCGGCCACCTCGCGGGCGATCTCGCTGCCCGGCTCGGCCTCGGAGGCGACCTCGGCCGCCTCCTCCTCCAGCCCGCCGTTGCGCCGGCGCAGCGCGGCGGCGCGCAGGAACGCCGCGCGCTCCGCCACGCTCGCGTCGACGTGCGTCAGCACGGAAAGGCTGTTCACCTCGTCGCCCTTGACGAGACGCACGCCACGCACCCCGGAGCTGTCGCGTCCGGCGAACACGCGCACCGAGTCGTCGGTGAGCTGGAAGCGCATGCACTTGCCCAGCCGCGTGGACAGCATCACGTCGTCGCCCTCCCGGCAGGTCGCGACCCCGATCAGGCGATCATTCTCGTCGAGCTTCATCGCGATCAGGCCCGACGTGCGGATGCGGCCGAAATCGGACAGCCGGTTGCGGCGCACGCCGCCGCTCGCGGTCGCGAACAGCAGGTGCAGCCGGTCCCAAAGCCCGGCATCGAGCGGCAGCGGCAGCACGGTGGTGATGCTGTCGGCCCCCAGCTCCGGGAGCAGGTTGACCAGCGCCCTGCCCTTCGCGGTCGGGCTGGCCTCCGGCAGGCGCCACACCTTCTCGCGAAACGCCTTGCCGCCCGAGGAGAAGAACAGCACCCACTGGTGGGTGTGGGCGTTGAACGAGCGCGTCACCACGTCGTCGCCGCGCGTGCCCGCCGCGGTGCGCCCGCGCCCGCCACGGTTCTGCGCCCGGTAGGTCTCCAGCGGCGTGCGCTTGATGAAGCCGTCGCGGGTGATGGTGACGACCATCTGCCCCGGCTCGATCAGGCTCTCGTCGTCCTGGTCGGCGCTCGCGTCCACGATCTGCGTCAGGCGCGGGCTCGCGATCAACGCGCGCACCGCGAGCAGCTCGGCCTGCATCACCTCCATGCGCCGCGGGCGGCTGGCGATGATGTCCAGCAGGTCGGCGATGCGCGTCGCCACCTCGGTCAGCTCGGCCTGGATCTTGTCGCGCTCCAGCCCGGTCAGCCGCTGGAGGCGCAGCTCCAGGATGCCGCGCGCCTGCGCCTCCGTCAGCCGCACCGTGGCGCCCTCCGGCCCGTCGGTGACGAGGTTGCCGCTGTCGTCGATCAGCCGCAGCAGCGGCAGCACGTCGCCCGAGGGCCAGTCGCGCGCCATCAGCGCCGCCCGCGCCGAGCCCGCGTCGGGGGCGGCGCGGATCAGTCGTATCATCTCGTCGATGTTGGCGACCGCGATCGCCAGGCCGACCAGCAGGTGCGCCCGCTCCCGCGCCTTCATCAGGTCGAAGCGCGATCGGCGGAGGATCACCTCCTCGCGGAACGTGACGAAGCACATCAGCGCGTCGCGCAGCCCCATCAGCCTGGGGCGGCCGTTGTCGAGCGCCAGCATGTTGATTCCGAAGCTCGTCTGCAGCGAGGTGAAGCGGTAGAGCTGGTTCAGCACCACCTCCGGCGTCGCCTCGCGCTTGAGCTCGATCACCAGGCGCATCCCGGAGCGGTCGCTCTCATCGCGGATGTCGCTGATGCCCTCCACGGTCTTGGAGCGCACCAGCTCGGCGATGCGCTCCTGCAGCGTCGCCTTGTTCACCTGGTAAGGCAGCTCCGTGACCACGATCATGAAGCGGTTGCCGCGCATCTCCTCGAACGCCGCGCGCGCCCGGATGATGATCGAGCCGCGCCCGGTCTCGAACCCGGAGCGGATGCCCGCGCGCCCCAGGATCAGCCCGCCCGTGGGGAAGTCCGGGCCGGGCACCACCGCCATGATCTGATCGAGCGTGGTGTCGGGCTCGCGGATCAGCATCAGGGTCGCGTCGATGATCTCGCCAGGGTTGTGCGGCGGGATGTTGGTGGCCATGCCGACCGCGATGCCTGCGGCGCCGTTGACCAGCAGGTTCGGGAACGCCGCCGGCAGCACGCGCGGCTCGCTCTCGCTCTCGTCGTAGTTCGGCTGGAAGTCGACGGTGTCGCGGTCGATGTCGGCGAGCAGGGTCATTGCGGGCTTCGACAGGCGCGACTCGGTGTAGCGCATCGCCGCCGGCGGGTCGCCGTCGATCGAGCCGAAATTGCCCTGCCCGTCGATCAGCAGCACCCGCATCGACCAGGGCTGCGCCATGCGCACCATCGCGTCGTAGATCGAGGCGTCGCCGTGCGGGTGGTATTTTCCCATCACGTCGCCGGTGACGCGGGCGGACTTGCGGAACGGCTTGTCGGGCGTGTAGCCGCTCTCGTGCATGGCGTACAGGATGCGGCGGTGCACAGGCTTGAGGCCGTCGCGCGCGTCGGGCAGCGCACGGCTCACGATCACCGACATCGCGTAGTCGAGGTAGGAGCGCTTCATCTCCTCCTCGAGCACCACGGGGAGCATGTCGGCGTGGCCGGTCGGGGCGTCGGTGTCGCTCAATGCAGGGTCCTGTCAGAAAGAAAGAAGGCAAGGCCGGGCTCTGCCCGGACCCGCCAAAGGGCAGGGCCCTTTGGAAACCCGTCCGTTGGAGCGGTTGGCGCCGGCGGTGCCATCCACTCCAACGGAGGCCGGTCCAGGGCGGCTCGCCCTGGCGGGGTCCCCACCTTCAAGCATGGGGGCAGAGCCCCTGGCGGAGCGCGAGGCAGAGCCTCGCCCGTGCCCCTCAGGGCACGACGACGATCTTGCCGATCTGCTGGTTGCTTTCCATGAAGCGGTGCGCGCCGGCGATGTCGTCGAGCGCGAACACCCGCGCGATCACCGGCCGCAGCGCGCCTGACTCCAGCCCGGCGGCGACAAACGCCTTGCCGCGTGCCAGCCATGCGGGGTCGCTCGTGACCTGGAACAGGGTGTAGCCCTGCACCCGGAGCTGCTTCTGCATGGCTGCGATCAGCGGGAACGGCGTGTCCTCGCTGGTCAGGCGACCGTAGAGCAGGATCGAGCCGTGCAGGGCCATGCAGCGCGCCAGCACCTCGACGCCGGGACCCGCGACCGGGTCGAACGCCAGCGCGGCGCCGCGCCCGCCGGTGATGCGCGCGACCTCGGCGGCCAGGTCCTGGTGGTCGGTGGCGACCACGTGGTCGGCGCCGGCCTCGCGCAGGGCGGCCGCCTTGTCGCCGCTGCGCGTGGCGGCGATCGAGGTCGCGCCGAGCTGGCGGGCGATCTGCAACGCCGCGAGGCCGACGCTGCTGGACGCGGCGGTGACGATCACTGCCTGGCCCGCGCGCAGGCCACCGACCTCGACCAACCCGCCCCAGGCGGTGAGGTACTGCATCCAGATCGAGGTGGCCTCTTCCCACGACAGGTTCGCGGGATGGCGCGCCACGGCGTGCGCCGGCACTACGGCGTGGTCGCCGTAGACGCCGTAATGGCTCATCGGAAAGGCGGGGATGGTGCTGACCGCGTCGCCGGGCGCGAAGCCGTCGACGCCCTCGCCCACCGCCTCGACCACGCCGGACGCCTCGTAGCCGATCAGCGTCGGCAGCGGCGTTGGCTCGAGGTAGGCGCCGAGGCGGTACATCGCCTCGGCGCGGTTCAGGCCGATGGCGTGGACGCGCAGCAGAACCTCGCCGGGGCCGGGTTCCGGGACCTCACGCCGCTCGACGCGCAGGACCTCCGGGCCGCCGGTCTCGTGCAGGCGGACGACGCGCGACATGGTGGAGTGCTGCGCGGCCGGCGCGTCGCTCAAAACGGGATCTCGTCGTCCAGATCGCCGCCGCCGTTGTCCCATCCGCCGCCACCCTGCTGGCCACCCGAGGGCGCGGGGCTGCGCGCGGGCGTGGGCGGGCGCGCCGCCGGGGCACGGTCACGGGTGTAGCCGCCCCCCGCGGCCTGACCGCCGCCGTAGCCGCCACCCTCCTCGTCGCCGCCGCGATTGGAGTCGATCAGCACCAGGTCGCCGCGAAACTGGCCGATGACGACCTCGGTGGTGTATTTCTCCTGGCCCGACTGGTCGGTCCATTTGCGGGTCTGCAACGTGCCCTCGATGTAGACTCGCCGGCCCTTCTTGAGGAAGCGCTCGGCAACGTCGCCGACGCGCTCGTTGAAGATGACCACGCGGTGCCATTCGGTCTTCTCCTTGCGTTCGCCCGAAGCCTTGTCGTTCCACGTCTCGCTGGTCGCGATCGTGAGGTTGACGATCTTGCCGCCGGCCTGGGTGTTGCGCACCTCCGGATCCTTGCCGAGGTTGCCCACCAGGATGACCTTGTTGACGCTGCCTGCCATGGAATCCTCTTGCCGTCGTCGCTGCCGATGTGGGTGGCCTGCTTATAGACTTGCGGGACCGCGCCGGCCAGCGGCCGTTGCCCGCCACGCCAGCCGCGCCGAACCGGCCATGATCCTGTTTTGTTCCGAATCGGCAGATGATCTTTCCGGCGGCGCGATACAAGGCGGACGCCCGTCCACCGGCCCGGATGCAGCGCCCTGGCGTCCGGAACGTGTCTCGCCGCCTGGGCCGGCCTCCGTGGTGCGCGGGGGTCTGGGGAGCGGCTCGCTCCCCAGCCTTGCCTGCCCTGCGCTGGCGCTGGCGCCCGCGCGTGCCTACACTCTGGAACACCCAGAGAACCCCGACCGAGTCCCGAGAACGGAGCAGCGATCCCGCATGGCCGGCAACATCCACGTGCGTGGCGCGCGCGAGCACAACCTCAAGAACGTCGACGTGGTGATCCCGCGCGACCAGCTCACCGTGATCACCGGACTGTCCGGCTCCGGCAAGTCGTCGCTGGCGTTCGACACGATCTACGCCGAGGGCCAGCGTCGCTACGTCGAGAGCCTGTCGGCGTACGCGCGCCAGTTCCTGGAGCTGATGGGCAAGCCGGACGTGGACAGCATCGAGGGCCTCTCGCCGGCGATCTCGATCGAGCAGAAGACCACGAGCCGCAACCCGCGCTCCACCGTCGGCACGGTGACGGAGATCCACGACTACATGCGCCTGCTCTGGGCGCGGGCGGGCACGCCCTACTCGCCGGCCACCGGGCTGCCCATCGAGGCGCAGACGGTCAGCCAGATGGTGGACCGGGTGATGGCGATGCCCGACGGCACGCGGCTGCTGCTGCTCGCGCCCGTGGTGCGCGACAGGAAGGGCGAGTACCGCAAGGAGCTGGCCGAGCTGCAGCGCCGCGGTTTTACCCGCGCGAAGGTGGACGGCCGGCTCTACGACATCGGCGAGGTGCCGATGCTGAACCGCAAGCTCAAGCACACGCTGGAGGCGGTGGTGGACCGCGTCGTGGTGCGCGCAGGCATCGAGGGGCGGCTCGCGGACAGCTTCGAGACCGGCCTCGCGCTGGCGGACGGGGTCATGTACGCCGAGAGCGCGGACGCGCCGAAGCCCGCGCCCGCCGCAGAGGCGCCGGCAAAGGCCGCGCCGCGCACGAAGGCGGCGGCGCTGGCGGCGCAGCGGATCGCGGCTGAGGCAGCGGCCCAGGTAGCTTCGGACGACAACGCCACAGCAGGCGACGACGCGGCGCCGGCCTCCGGCAAGGGCCCGCTCGTCGTGGCCGACGCCGCGACCCCGACCCACGCGGCGCAGCTCGCCCCCGGCCAGGCGCCGGCGCAGGGCGAGCGCACCGTGTTCTCCTCGCGCTTCGCCTGCCCGGTGAGCGGCTTCACCATCGAGGAGATCGAGCCCCGCCTGTTCTCGTTCAACAGCCCGCACGGCGCCTGCCCGGCCTGCGACGGCCTCGGCGTCGAGCAGGTCTTCGACCCCAGCCTGGTGGTGCCCGACGAGCGCCGCTCGCTCGCCGACGGGGCGGTCGCCCCCTGGACCGGCGGCCAGAGCCAGTACTACGACCAGACCCTGTCGAGCATCGCGCGCCACTACCGCGTCAGCACGCGCACGCCGTGGGAGGAGCTGCCGCAGGGCGTGCGCGACGTGGTGCTGCACGGCACCGGCGAGGCGAAACTGGAGTTCACCTACAAGGACGGCGTGCGCGCCTACGGCGTCACCAAGTCGTTCGAGGGCGTCCTGCGCAACCTCGCCCGCCGCTGGGCGGAGACGGACTCCGCCTGGGCGCGCGAGGAGATGAGCCGCTACCAGGCGGAGAGGAACTGCGCGGTCTGCGACGGCGCCCGCCTCAAGCCGGAGGCGCTGGCGGTGCGCGTCGCCGACCTGACCATCGCCCAGGCCTCCGAGCTGTCGATCCGCCGCGCCCTGGAGTGGTTTCGCGGCGTCGAGGCGCAGCTCACGCCGCAGCGCGCCGCCATCGCCGGGCGCATCCTGCGCGAGATCGTCGAGCGGTTGCAGTTCCTCGTCGATGTCGGGCTCGACTACCTCTCGCTCGCGCGGGGCTCCACGACCCTGTCCGGCGGCGAGAGCCAGCGCATCCGCCTCGCCAGCCAGATCGGCTCCGGCCTGACCGGCGTGCTCTACGTGCTCGACGAGCCCTCGATCGGCCTGCACCAGCGCGACAACGAGCGCCTGCTCGCCACGCTGCGCCGCCTCAAGGCGCTCGGCAACACCGTCCTCGTGGTCGAGCACGACGAGGACGCGATCCGCGCCGCCGACTACCTGATCGACATGGGCCCCGCCGCCGGCATCCACGGCGGCCACGTCATCGCCCGCGGCACGCCGGCCGAGGTCGAGGCCAACCCCGACTCGATCACCGGCGCCTACCTCTCCGGCCGCAGCCGCATCGAGATCCCCCGCCGCCGGCCCACCGATCCGTCGCGGGTGATCCGCGTCGTCGGCGCCACCGGCAACAATTTGCGCGACGTGAGCGCCGACTTCCCGCTCGGCACGTTCACCTGCGTCACCGGCGTCTCCGGCGGCGGCAAGTCCACGCTGGTGGTGGACACGCTGTACAAGGCGGCGTCGCGGCGGCTGATGGGCTCGGGCGAGGTCCCCGCCCCGCACGCGCGCATCGAGGGCCTCGACCAGCTCGACAAGATCATCGACATCGACCAAAGCCCGATCGGCCGCACCCCGCGCTCCAACCCCGCCACCTACACCGACCTGTTCGC
>CAXSES010000051.1:3224-12334 GCA_964236225.1 uncultured Acetobacteraceae bacterium | reverse complement strand
AGGCCGTGATCGACACGCTGCGGGAGGCAGGATGCGACGCCTGAACACGGCCGGCAGGCAAGCAAGGCCGGGCTCTGCCCGGACCCGCCCCTGCTTCAAGGCGGGGGCGAGCCGCCCCTGGACCCAGCGCAACTTAAGTCGTGGTTTCCAAAGGCGAGCCTTTGGCGGGGTCCAGGGGCAGCGCCCCTGGCCTTACTTTCCTGACAGGTCAGAACTTAAGGCTGTTGGCATTACTTCCTGGATCGCTGGCGTCACCCAGTGGTGATCTCGGAGGCGGTCAGGCTGACGCCGAACAGCGTCATCCTGGTGCCGTCGGCCAGGCTCAGGGTGGTGCCGAACGCGCCTGTGGCCGCGTTGCTCACGGCGGACGCGGCGTCGGCGGCGGTGAAGCCGCCGGTCAGGACGACATGGTCGCCCGCCTTGAAGCCGATGATGCTGGCGGTGCCGCCAAGCCCCTTGGTGACGGTGTAGGTGTCGGGGCCGAGGCCGGCGAACGCAGTGAGAGCCCCCCCTCCCAGGTTGACGTTCGTGGCGCCGCCCCCCTC
Source organism: uncultured Acetobacteraceae bacterium (assembly GCA_964236225.1). Classification (GTDB taxonomy): domain Bacteria; phylum Pseudomonadota; class Alphaproteobacteria; order Acetobacterales; family Acetobacteraceae; genus CAXSEF01. Next base: position 11,789 of record CAXSES010000051.1, on the reverse strand, counting down.
GACGATCAGGGCGGCGCCGGCCCCGGCGTTGAAGGTGTCCGGCCCAGCCGGGCCGCCATAGGCGATGTCTCCGCTGGTCATGGTGAAGACGTTGGCGCCGCCGCCGCCCACCATCGTGTCGCTGCCGCCGACGCTGCCGGTGAAGGTGGTGCCGGCGGCGCCGCCGAACATGAGCGCCGCGCTGCCGGCGCCGCCGAGCAGGGAGGCGTTGCCCGTGCCTGCGACAAGGATGCTGTTCTTGCCGGCGGCGCCGGTGAGCATGTCGCTGCCGCCGCCGCCATAGAGGATGTCGACGCCGCTGCCGCCGCCCACCGTGTAGTTCCCGGCGCCGGCGATGAAGGTAAGGTTGCCGGCCCCGCCGACGACGCTGGCGGTGGCGCCGGAGGCGAACACGACGTCGCTGCCGCCGCCCGCGGTGATGGTGTCGGCGCCCTGGCTGTAGACGACGTCGTTGCCGGCCGCGGATGCGCTCAGCGTGGTCTGGCCGGCCTGGGGGGTGGCGAAGACGGTGCCGCCGGCGCCGGCCACGGTGACGACGCCGGCCGCCGGGGGAGGCGTCGCGCCGACGTCGCCGACGACGAGGCCGGTGTTGCTGCCTGTCACGGTGGCCAGGCCGCTGGCGTCAAGCGCGTTGCCGGCGGCGTCGGTGACGGTGGCGCCGGCGAGCACCAGGCCGGTGACGGTGAGGTCGGCGGTGGCCTGGCCGGCCGCGACGGTGTCCTGGAACACCAGGCTGGTCGCCGTGGAGGCGGCGGCGTTGTAGGTGGCGCTGGCGCCGTCGCTCAGCGTCAGGGTGGGCGTGCCGCCCGCGACGGTAACGGGAGCGGCCGGGGTCAGGACCACGGTGATGACCTGCCCGGCGCCCAGCGGGCCGGACGTGGTGGCGGTGGCGCTCACTGTGGAGATCACTGTGGCGACAGGCACGGCGACGGAGCCGGCGAAGGCGAGGCCGGTGCCGCTGCCCGACGGCAGGCTGTAGAGGGAGAAGGCGTGTCCCTGGGCGCCGGCGATGGTGAAGGTCTCGCTGACGCCGCCGGAGGTGGCCAGGGTGACGGCGTCGCCGGACACGGTGACGGTGTCGGACGCGGCGTCGACGAAGTTGGGCAGGAGGATCACGTCGTTGATGGTGAAGCCGGAAATGGTGGCGCCGGGTGCGACGGTGTCGTTGACCAGCACGGTGCTGGCGCCGGCCAGGGTGATGGTGCCGCCGGGGGCAGAGCCGCCGGACTGGAGGGCAAGCTCGGCGTTGGTGATCGTGGCGCCGGAGATCACGCCGCCGGAGTAGACGAGGCCGAGGCCACCGCTGTTGATCGCGACGTTGATGGCGGTGCCGCCGGCGAACACGTACTGGCTGCCGCCGTTGAGCACCGCGCCGACGGCCAGGCCGCCCGAGGAGACGTACTGGAAGCCGCTGCCATTGACGGTGGTCGCGCTGGCGGTGCCGCCGGCGAGGACGAACTCCACCGTGCCGCCATTGACCGTGGTGCCGGTCGCGGTGCCGCCGGAGGATACGACGTCCGCGCCGGCGGTGTTCAGCACGGTTCCCGTGATGGTGCCGCCGGCTAGCACGAATTCTGCGGCGCCGCTCGTCACCATGGCGTTGACGGAGGTGCCGCCGGACGTGACCTCCTGGCCGCCGCCGACGACGAGGCTGCCGCTGGCAAGGCCGCTGGACGCGACGTACTGGAAGGCCCCGCTGGTCACGTGCGAGCCGATCGCTGTGCCGCCACCCTGAACGGTGGCGGTGTCGCCGTTGTTCAGGGCGAGGCCGCTGCTGGTCTGGCCGGAGCTGATCGTGTAGGCGGTCATGCAGGGCTCCTGCGGCACTCTGGCCGATTGCGGTGGAGAGAGGAGAGGCGACGGGCAAGCCGCATGACGCGGGCTGGCGGACTCGGCGGCCTGGCCCGCGGGCCTTCGACGCCGGGGCAGGTCGTGTTCCGGCAGGGCTCGCGCTGCCTCAGACGCCCGAGGTCATCGCCCACCGTTGTCTGGAACCGAACCCTTGTGGTTCCGCTCGTTCCGGGTTGTCACGGCGGCGCCTCGGTGTGCCGACAGGAACATTCAGGGAAACACTGTGGCAGAGACTAGTCCACGGCAGGCATGGTCCCGAGTATCCTGGATGCTTTCGTGTCGGCCCGGCATTCTGGCTTCTTTTCTAGCGGCAAGCCCGGAATTTCCTGCTTCTACTGAGACCTTAAAAAGATTGTGCCATGGAATTTGCATACCGATGGTCTTGTATTATAATTGAGGCATAGACCGTATTAACCATGTTATCGAGGTGCCCCTGGTTACAATTTTTGGCATTCCTGGGGTTTCGACAGGACGTGAAGCCTGCGCCAGACACCAGCCTCGATCCGGAAGTACCATGGGCTGCACCAACAACACGCAAGCGAACGGCAAGCCTCGCTTCATGGTGAGCCATCAATATCCATGAAGAAGTCACGCCGTACAAACAGCGTGCTCATAATAGCAGAATTTCAATGTCGAACGGCCAGGCAGGCAAGGAAGGCCAGGGGCTCTGCCCCTGGACCCCGCCAAAGGCAGGGCCCTTGGAACCCTTCTCTCAAGGGAAGCCGGTCCAGGGGGGCTCCCCCTGGCGGGTCCCCGCTTCCAGGAATTGGGGCAGAGCCCTGGCCTTGCCTGCCGCCCCCGCCTACGCCCGCATCGCGTCCTCCGCCTCCAGCGGCTGCGCCAGGTACTTCACGTACTCCTTCGGCACCACCTGCCAGAACCGCTCGACGTGCTTGTCCCAGTCGTGCAGCAGCATCGCGCCGTATCGGCTGTGCGTGGCCGTGGTGTGGCGCGTGACCAGGGCGTGCAGCGCCGCCGCCCAGTGCGGCGTGGCCACGCGCCCCCAGCGCAGCGTGTCCGGGTTGATCCTGCGCTCGAACTGCCCGTCCACGTCGTGGACGAACGCCATGCCGCCGGTGAACCCCGCCCCGAAATTGTCCCCTGTCCGCCCGAGCACGACCACGGTGCCGCCGGTCATGTACTCGCAGCAGTTCGAGCCGCAGCCCTCGACCACCGCCACGGCCCCGGAGTTGCGCACGGCGAAGCGCTCGCCCGCCTGCCCGGCCGCGAACAGCTCGCCCGCGGTGGCGCCATACAGGCAGGTGTTGCCGATGATCGTGTTGTCCTGGCTCACCAGCGAGGACGACACCGCCGTGCGGATCACGATCGACGCGCCCGACAGCCCCTTGCCCACGTAGTCGTTGGCGTCGCCGATCACGTCGAGCCGCAGCCCCTGCACCGCGAACGCGCCCAGCGACTGCCCCGCCGAGCCGCGCAGCCGCACCGTGACGTGGCCCGGCGCCAGCCCGGTCATCCCGAACCGCCGCGTGATCTTCGACGACAGCTTGGTGCCGATGGCGCGGTGGGTGTTCCTCACGCCGTACTCGAGCTGCATCTTCTCGCCGTGCGCGAACAGCGGCTTCGCGTCCTCGATCATCTGCGCGTCCAGCGTCTCCGGCACCTCGTTGCGGCCCTCGCGCGTGCAGTAACGGGCGTGCGGCCCGGGATCGGCCTGCACCAGCAGCGGGTTGAGGTCGAGGTCGTCGAGCAGCTCCGAGCCGCGGCTGACCTGGCGCAGCATGTCGGTGCGCCCGATCACCTCCGCGAAGGTGCGCGCGCCGAGGCTGGCCAGGATCTCGCGCACCTCCTCGGCGATGAACGAGAACAGGTTGATGACCTTCTCCGGGCTGCCCTCGAACTTGCGCCGCAGAGTCTCGTCCTGCGTGCACACGCCGACCGGGCAGGTGTTGGAGTGGCACTGGCGCACCATGATGCAGCCCATCGCGACCAGCGAGGCGGTGCCGATGCCGAACTCCTCCGCGCCGAGCATCGCCGCGACCACCACGTCGCGCCCGGTCTTGAGCCCGCCATCGGTGCGCAGCTTCACGCGATGGCGCAGGCGGTTGAGCATCAGCACCTGATGCGCCTCGCTCAGCCCCATCTCCCAGGGCAGGCCCGCGTATTTCACGGATGTCTGCGGGCTGGCGCCGGTGCCGCCGGAGTGCCCGGAGATCAGGATCGCGTCCGCCCGCGCCTTGGCCACGCCCGCTGCGACCGTGCCGATGCCGGAACGGCTGACGAGCTTCACGCAGACGGTGGCGTCGGGGTTGATCTGCTTGAGGTCGTAGATGAGCTGGGCGAGGTCCTCGATCGAGTAGATGTCGTGGTGCGGCGGCGGCGAGATCAGCGTCACGCCCGGCGTCGCGTGACGCAGCCGCGCGATCAGCTCCGTGACCTTGAAGCCGGGGAGCTGGCCGCCCTCGCCTGGCTTGGCGCCCTGCGCGACCTTGATCTCGATCTCGCGGCAGTTGTTGAGGTACTCCGCGGTGACGCCGAAGCGGCCGGAGGCGACCTGCTTGATCGCGGAGCTGGCGTTGTCGCCGTTCTGGCGCGGGCGCGAGCGCTCAGGGTCCTCGCCGCCCTCCCCGGAATCCGAGCGCGCGCCGATGCGGTTCATCGCGATCGACAGCGTCTCGTGCGCCTCCGGGCTGAGCGCGCCCAGGGAGATTCCCGGCGCGATCAGCCGCTTCCTGATCTCGGTGATGCTCTCCACCTCGTCGACGGAGATCGACGGGTGCTCCTCTGTGCGGAAGTCGAGCAGGTCGCGCAGCGCGATCGGCGGCTGGCGTCGCACCGCGTCGGTGTAGCGCTTGTAGGTCTGGTAGCTGTCGGTGGCGACCGCGGTCTGCAGCGTGTGCATCAGGCCGCCGTCGAAGGCGTGCGCCTCGCCGGAGACGCGCTTCTTGTAGATGCCGCCGACAGGCAGGGTGATGACGTCGCTGCCCCAGGCGACCTCGTGCAGGGCGAGCACGCGCCGCGAGATGCCGGACAGCCCGATGCCGCTGATGCGCGACTGCATCCCCGGGAAGAACTCCGCGACCAGCGCCCGCGACAGCCCGATCGCCTCGAAGTTGGTGCCGCCTCGATAGGAGGAGACCACCGAGATGCCCATCTTGGACATCGTCTTCAGCAGGCCCTTGTCGATCGCCTTCCTGTAGCGCGCCACGGCGTCGCGCAGGCTCAGCTCGGACGGGAACAGGCCGCGGCGGTGGCGGTCGGCGATGCTCTCCTGCGCCAGGTAGGCGTTCACCGTGGTGGCGCCCACGCCGATCAGCACCGCGAAGCTGTGCACGTCGACGCATTCGGCGGCGCGCACGTTCAGGCTGGTGAAGGTGCGCAGGGACGAGCGGACCAGGTGCGTGTGCACGGCGGCGGTGGCCAGGATCATCGGGATCGGCGCGCGGCCGCGGCCCTGGTGCTCGTCGGTGAGCACGACATGGGTGGCGCCGGCGCGCACGCCCTCCTCTGCCTCGCGGCGGATGCGGTCAATGGCGGCGCGCAGCGCGGCTCCGCCGTCGGTCGCGGTGCCGCCATCCGTCGCGGCGCCCCCGGTCGTGCCGCCGTCCATCGCGGCGCCTCCGGTCGCGCCGGCCATGCCCGCCTCGCCGCCCACGGCGAAGGTGCAGTCGACCTCGCAGGCGGCGGCGCCCATGATCTCGCGCATGGCGCGGTACTCGGCCGTGGACAGCACCGGACTGTCGAGCTGCAGCAGGTCGCACTGCGAGCTGTCCTCGTCGAGCACGTTGCCGAGGTTGCCGAGCCGGGTCTTGAGGCTCATCACCGCCGTCTCGCGCAGGGAGTCGATCGGCGGGTTGGTCACTTGTGCAAAATTCTGGCGGAAGTAGTGGTGCAGGCCGCGGTACTTCTCGCTCAGCACCGCGACCGGCGTGTCGTCGCCCATCGAGCCGATCGCCTCGGCTCCCTCCTCCACCATCGGGTGCAGGATGACCTCAAGCTCCTCCAGAGTGGTGCCGACCGCGAGCTGGCGGCGGCGCAGCTCCTCGCCCACGTAGGCGACGGGCTCCGTGGCGTCGGCGCGCAGCGCGGTGTCGATGCGGCGGATGCGCCGGGTCCAGGCGCCGAAATCCTGGCGCGCGGCCAGCTTGTCGAGCAGCGAGGCGTTGCTCAGGAACGCCGGCGCGCCGAGGCCGGGCGCGTCGAGGTCCACGGCGATGCTCTCGCCCGGCCCGACCCGGCCCTTGGCCACGATCTGCGACTCCGCGAGCTTGACCATGCCGGTCTCGCTGCCGACGATCAGCATGTGGCCGGTGGTCACGCTGTAGCGCAGCGGGCGCAACCCGTTGCGGTCCAGCCCCGCCACCATCCAGCGCCCGTCGGTGGCGCAGATCGCCGCCGGCCCGTCCCACGGCTCCATCACCGCGTTGCAATACGAGAACAGGTCGCGGTGCGCCTCCGGCATGGTGGCGTCCGAGCCGATGCTCGCCGGGATCAGCAGCGCCTTGGCCATCGGCGCGTCGCGCCCGGCGCGCACCAGCAGCTCGAAGGCGTTGTCGAGCGAGGCGGTGTCCGAGCCGCCCGCCTGGATCACCGGCTTGACGTCCTCGATGTAGGGGTCGAGCGGCGCGCCCGCGAGCCGTGTCTCGTGGCTCTTCATCCAGTTGGTGTTGCCGGAGATCGTGTTGATCTCGCCGTTATGCGCCAGCATCCGGAACGGCTGCGCCAGCTTCCACGTCGGGAAGGTGTTGGTCGAATACCGCTGGTGGTAGATCGCGAAGCGGCTGACGAAGCGCTCGTCGGCGAGGTCGGGGTAGAAGTCCGACAGGTTCTCGGCGAGGAACATGCCCTTGTAGATGATCGAGCGGCAGCTCAGCGAGCACACGTAGAACTCGCTGATCTGCGCCGCGATCGCCTGCTTCTCGATGCGGCGGCGGATCACGTACAGGTCGCGCTCGAACTCGGAATCCTCCGTGCCGCGCGTGTTGCGCAGCATGATCTGCTCGATCTCGGGACGCGTCGCGTTCGCTTTCTCGCCGATCACGGAGACGTCGATCGGCACCTGGCGCCAGCCGTAGATCGCGTAGCCGAAGCGCAGGATCTCGGTCTCTACGATCTCGCGGCAGCGCTCCTGAGCGTTGAGGTCGGTCTTGGGCATGAACACCTGGCCCACGGCGATGCGGCGCTCCGGCGCCGCGTCGCCGGCGCGGCGGATCGCGTCGGCGAAGAAGTCCTGCGGGATCTCGATGTGAATGCCGGCGCCGTCGCCGGTCTTGCCGTCCGCATCCACCGCGCCGCGGTGCCACACCGCCTTGAGCGCGTCGATGCCGGCCTGCACCACGTCGCGCCTCGCCTTGCCATCCAGCGCCGCGATCAGGCCGACGCCGCAATTGTCGTGCTCCATCGCCGGGTCGTAGGTCTGCGCCAGCGCCTCGGCGTTGCGCGTCCAGGCGGTGAGGAACTCGGCGCCGGTCTCAGTCGTCATGCTCGGTCTCCTCGAAGAGGACGCGGCGCGCCAGGGATGCGCCAGAAAGGCAGGTCAGGAAGCCTTCTTTTTCTGAAGAAAAAGAAGCAAAAAGACTTTGCCCATTTGGGTTTCGGACGCCGCGGCGGCCTGGGTTCCAATTCGCAGAAGTTCTTTGGTTCTTTCTTTCAAGAAAGAACACTCTTTCTCCGCTTGCGGCGCTCACAGCTTCACGCCGCGCCGGCGCAGCTCGTCCACGTGGCGCTGCAGGGCGTCCTGGGCCACGCGGCGCCCCCAGGCGGCGCCCACCGCCAGGGCCTGCTGGGACACCGTCGGCTGGCGTTCCAGCACCTTGCGGCCCAGCGGCGTGTCGTAGAAGGCGTGCAGCCCGCGCAGCTCCTCGACGGTGAAGTTGTCCGCCCAAATCTCGATCATGGCGGGACGCAGCTCCGGCAGGCGCGCCTTGAACTCGGGCATCAGGACCTCGTCGAAGATCCGGGCCGCGTCGTCGCGCGCCTTGCCCTGCTGCGTGAAGATCGTCGTGATCTGGCCGCGCATCGCGTCGAGCATCTTGCTCACCGTCGCCTCGCCGCCGGTCAGGTCGAACAGCGCCGCCGCCTCGCGATGCGCCTCGTCTCCCGGCTCAGGCCCGGCCACCGCAGGACCGGCCACCGCGGGCGCGGCCACCGCAGGCGCGGGCTCGGCCGCCCGTGCATCCGGGAGGGCGCAGGGCAGGGCGGCTGCGAGCAGGCAGAGCAGGGCCAGGCTGCGGGCGCGCATCGCCGCTACTCCGCCGCCACCGCGATCTGCGCGTCCACGGGCTTCGCGACGGCCCGGCCCTGCATCCAGGCGTGCATCTGGGCGGCGGCGTCGCGGCCGTCGCGGATCGCCCACACCACCAGGCTGGCGCCGCGCACGATGTCGCCGGCGGCGAACACGCCGTCAAGCGTGGTCATGAACGTCCTGTGGTTGACCTTCAGCGTGCCCCAGCGGCTGACCTCCAGCCCGTCGGCGCCCCACAGCCTCGGCAGGTCCTCGGGGTCGAAGCCGAGCGCCTTGATAACCAGGTCGGCGTCCACGGTGAACAGGCTGTCCTCCTGCTGCTCGACGGACTGGCGGCCGGAGGCGTCGGGCAGGCCGAGGCGCATCCGGGTGGCGCGCACGCCGGACACGCGGCCCGGACCCGTTGCCGTCCCGGACGCGCCGGGCGCGGAGGCGGACACCGTCGCGGCGAGCGGGTCGGTCGCGGGGGCGGCAGGAGCCGGGACCCCGTGCGCGTCGCCCCCGGGAACGTC
>CAXSES010000051.1:0-3124 GCA_964236225.1 uncultured Acetobacteraceae bacterium | reverse complement strand
CGGTCGCGGGGGCGGCAGGAGCCGGGACCCCGTGCGCGTCGCCCCCGGGAACGTCGCCCCTGGGAACGTCACCCTCGGGGACATCGCCAGCGTGCGCGCCGCCGGCATGCGCATCGGGGGCGGCGAGGAACGCCTCGGGGGCGGACAGCCAGACGAACTCCACGCCCTCCTCCTCGGCGTTCTTCACCTCGCGCATCGAGCCGGGCATGTTCGCCTTGTCGCGGCGGTAGAGGCACTTCACGGAGACCGCGCCCTGGCGCACGGCGGTGCGCACGCAGTCCATCGCCGTATCGCCGCCGCCCACCACGACGACGCGCTTCCCGGCCGCGTTCAGCGCGCCGCTGTCGAAGGCGGGCACGTCGTCGCCGAGGCCCTGGCGGTTGGACGCGGTCAGGTAGTCGAGCGCCGCCACGATGCCGTCCAGCCCCGCGCCGGGGCCGCCGATGTCGCGGTTCCTGTAGACGCCGGTGGCGATCAGCACCGTGTCGTGGCGCGCGCGCAGTTCCTCGAACGCCAGCTCGCCTTCGCCGGCGCCGATGCCCTGCCCGAGGTGGAAGGCGATGCCCGCCGCCTCGAACAGCCTCCAGCGCCTGAGCACCACGTCCTTCTCCAGCTTGAAGCCGGGGATGCCGTAGATCATCAGCCCGCCGACGCGGTCGTAGCGGTCGTAGACGTGCACCGCATAGCCCATCCGCCGCAGCGAGTCCGCCGCCGCCAGCCCGCCCGGGCCCGCGCCGACGATGCCCACGGAGCGCCCCAGCTCGCGGCGCGGCACGGGTGGCTTCACCCAGCCCTGGTCCCAGGCATGATCGGTGATGAAGCGCTCCACCTCGCCGATGGTGACGCTCTCGAAATCCTTCTCGATGACGCAGTTGCCCTCGCACAGCCGGTCCTGCGGGCAGATTCGGCCGCAGATCTCGGGGAAGGTGTTGGTCGCCGCGCTGACCTCGTACGCCTCCTCCAGCCGGCCCTCCGCGGTGAGCTTCAGCCAGTCGGGGATGTTGTTGTTCACCGGGCAGTGCACGGAGCAGAACGGCACGCCGCACTGCGAGCAGCGCGAGGACTGCGCGCGGGCGTCGGCGGCGTCGAAGCGGCGGTAGATCTCGGCGAAATCCTCGCGACGCTGGACAGCCTCGCGCTTGTCGGGCTGGTGCTGCTCGAGGCGGACGAACTGCAGCATGCGATCGGCCATGGGAGCCCTCCGGAGCCTGCCGCCGGCCGGGACACCGGGCGCGGCGCTTTGTTCGGCATCGAGTTTGTATCGAGCACTTACCCAGGTCCAGCCGGCACCCCGGCCCCGCGCGCAGGCCCGCGTCAGGCCCCCGCGTCAGGCCAAGACCAGGCCCGCGTCACGCCCAGCCAGACCGGGAACAGGGATCACACCGCCCTGTCCTGGCCGCCGGCGCGTCGGCGACCTCGCCCGTGGAAGCCCCGCCCGTGGCAGCCATGCCCGCGGACGCCTCGCCCCCGGGCACCTCGACCGCGGACGCAGACATGGCACGCGCCCTGTCCCCTCCGCGCGGCGCAGGCCCGACCAGTTCTAGGCAGAGCTTGCGCGGCCCGCGAGAGAAAACAAGCCGCTGCCACAGTAGTACTGACCTGAAACACGCCCCGATCGCGGCACGCGGGTGCCAGGCACGCGCGCGGGCAGCGAACTAGGACCGGAGTGGCCCTTGCGGGACCAGCGCGCGCTTGCCGCCCCCCGCGCGGTAGCGATCCAGGTAGCCAGGCACGATCGCATCGATCGGCGTGGCGACGATGCCGAGCGAGGCCAGGCCAGGCACGCCCTCGCCCGCCACGTTGTCGCGCGACAGCATCGTGAGCTGGTCCAGGGTGAACGGCTTGCCGGGCAGGCGCTGGGCCAGGGAGGCCTGGAAGCGCGCCACCGCCGGCGGGATCTCCAGCAGGGGGCGGCGGCGCTGCGTCTCCTTGAGGATCCACGCCAGGATCGCGCGGAAGGTCAGCACCTCCGGCCCGCCCAGCTCGTAGGTGCGCCCCAGGGCGTCGTCGCGGGTCAGGCCGGCCATCACAGCGTCGGCCACGTCGCCCACGTAGACAGGCTGGAACCGGCTGTCGCCCGAGATCACCGGCATCACCGGGAGCACACGCGCCATGCCTGCGAAGCGGTTGAAGAACCTGTCCTCCGCCCCGAACACCAGCGACGGGCGCAATATCGTCGCGGCCGGGAACGCCGCGCGCACCGCCGCCTCGCCCGCCGCCTTGGTGCGGCCGTACTCGCTGGGGCTGGCCGCGTCGGCGCCGATCGCGGAGACCTGCACCAGCCGCGCCGCCCCGGCCGCCGCGGCGTGGCGGGCGACGCGGCCGGCGCCCTCCGCGTGCACGGCGGCGAACTGGCCCGGTTTGGCCTCTGCGAGCAGGCCCACAAGGTTGACCACCAGCTCGGCGCCGTCCACCGCGCGGCGCACCGCGTCGTCGTGGCCCAGCGGCGCGAACAGCGGCACGATCTGGCCGACCCTGCCCATCGGGCGCAGCGACTGCGCCAGCTCGGGGTCGCGGCCGGCCACGCGGACGACGTGGCCGGCCGCCGCCAGTCGCTTGACCACGTAGCGGCCGATGAAGCCGGCGCCGCCGAAGACCGTCGCCACGCTGCGCGTCGTCATGCTGTCGTTCCCTCAGGGTGGCCGCTGGCCCGGGGGCGGGCGTGCGCGAGGCACCGAAGATGCTGCATATGCGCCGGCGGCGGCAGTCTCAAGCGCGGGGAGCGGGGCAGGGACAAGGCAAGGCCAGGGCTCTGCCCTGGACCCGCCAGGGCGAGCCGCCCTGGACCGGCATCTGGAAGGAAGGCGGCGGGTGGACGGGTTGACGCTGTTCGGGCTGTGCGCGGTGAGCGCCATGCTGGCGTGCTACGCGCTGGAGCCGCGCTCCTCGTGGTTCGTGCTGGGGTTCGCGGCAAGCTGCGCGCTGGGCTCGGCCTACGGGTTCCTGCAGGGAGCGTGGCCGTTCGGGCTGGTCGAGGGGGTGTGGTCGCTGGTGGCGCTGCGGCGGTGGGTGCGGCGGGACGGATGAGCAGGCAAGGCTGGGCTCCGCCCAGACCCGCCAGGGGGGAGCCCCCCCTGGCGGGGTCCCCGCTTCCAAGCATGGGGGCAGCGCCCCTGGCCTTTGC
>CAXSES010000050.1:4304-12698 GCA_964236225.1 uncultured Acetobacteraceae bacterium | reverse complement strand
GCCTTTGGCGGGGTCCAGGGGCAGAGCCCCTGGCCTTGCCTGCCTTCAGACCGGGCAGACCCCTGAGGCGCACTGTAGGTGCGCCCAGTCCACCGCCTCGCGCACCGCCCCGTCCCTGATTCCCGCGACCAGCGCCGCGAACCGCCCGGTGGCGACCTCCTCCTCCGGCAGGTACTCGTAGCCCAGTTCGCTGTCCGGCCGGCTCGGCAGCACGGAGCAGCAGCGCACCTGGGGCTGCTCGGTGAGCACGATCCTGCGGAACGCGGCGAGGTCGAAGCGGTCGGTGTACACCTTGAGAGTGTAGCTGACCTGGTTGCCCTGCTCCGCCCCGATCCAGTGCCGCTCCAGCAGCCGCAGCCACTGGTACTGCTCCTCCGGGCTGGCCTCCGGCGCCGTGACCAGCCGCTCGCCGAGCCCGAGCCGCAGCGCCAGAGGCACTGTCGGGAACCCCACGATCGACATCCCCGGGAAGGTGCGCAGCTCGCGCACTGGGTAGCCGCGCGCCTCGTACTCGCCCAGCAGCGGGTCCGACCCCACCGACCAGCCGCCGGTGGCCTGGTCGCGCTGCCCCTTGAACTGCACCCAGCGCAGGTACTGCCGACGCGCCGGCAGGTGCGCGCCCTCCGTCAGCCCGAACAGCTTGGAGGTCGTGCCCGCCGGCTTGACCGTGGTGACCGTGACCGGCCGCGCCATGCCCAGCTCCGCGGCGTAGGAATCCGCCTCCTGCTTGGCCGCGTCCGACAGCGCGTGCAGCATCCGCCAGAACGGCGCCGTCCTGTGCTCGTCGAGCAGGTCGTGGAAATCGTAGCCGAAACGCATCCACGCCCACTCGTGCAGCCCGGTCGGACCGATGCCGATGCGGTTGGTCCGCGCGACCTCTGCCGCGTAAAGCGCGTCCATGCGGTTGGCGCGCAGTAGGAAGCGCACCCCGAGGCGCACGGATTCCTCGACGCGGCTGTCCCACTCGCGCAGCATGTCGTCGTCCGCCTCGCCCGGGGCGAAGCTGTCCAGCTCCACCGGGCAGGCGAGCAGCGGGGCGAAGTCGCCGATCACGCAGTAGCCGCCGGTGACGTGCAGAGTGATCTCGCCGCACGGGTTGGTGGTGACCGGGAAGCGCGCCGCGGCCGCCCGCGCCGAGGCGTCGGCCATCAGCCCCGCCGCGTGGTCGAGCTGGTAGCGCTGCGAGCGGAAGTCGCGCCCGTCCACGTAGACCGGCTTGTCGCGCGCCGAGCCGGTGCGGTTGTCCTCGAGCTGGTCGCCGTTGATCAGCCCCGGCTCGCCGTTGACGTAGGCGCAGCGCGTGACCTCGTCGAACACCTGGCGCGCATGCGCGGCCACCGGGTCCGTCGCGGTCAGGCGGAACACCGCGTCCGCCCCGGCCGCCGGGTCGGTGCGCGCGACCGCATCCCAGAACTCGCGGTCCACCATGACGGAGTGGTTCGCAGTCCACAGCCCGCCCTCGGACTTGGAGCGGATGAAGCGCAGCACGCCCTGGTCGCGCCAGCACTTGGTCGCCATCCGCGCCGCCCGCCGCGCCCCGCCCACCTGGACCTCGACGGACAGGTGATGATCAACCAGCAGCGCCTGCTCCCACGGCTGCATGACCTCCGAGTTCGGGTCACGGTCGCGCGACGGCTCGATGACGTGGCGGCGGATGTTGAGCAGGCCGCGCAGCAACGAGATCGGGCCGGACGCGGGCCGCCCCTGCATCCCCGCGATCGGGCTTCCGGCCGGGCGCACCAGCGACAGGTCGAGCACCAGCACCTGGTCACGCTCGCGCCGGAACGCCATCGCCTCCAGCAGCTCCACGGCCTTCGCCCAGCCCTCCCGGCTGTCGCCGATGGTGTGCACCACCGCGCCTTCCGGCGCGCTGGCCACGCTGGGCAGCAGCTCGGCCGCGAGGAACGCGCGCAGCTTCGCCTCGTCATCCGCGGTCAGCGTGGCCGCAGTGGTGCCCCAGCCGAGCACGCCCAGCTCCACCCCGAAGCGGCACATCGCCTCCGGGTCGGACGGGTAGTCGCTGTGCCCGGGATCGAGGTGCAGCAGCAGGGTCGGCGCATGGGTCCAGTCCACGTTGACCAGCTCGTCGTCATACGCCCGCCCGACGCCCGACCCGTTGAGCAGCAGGTAGAACTCCGCGAACGAGGCGATCGCGGTCGCGCAGTTGGTGAACACCTCCATGTTGCGCCCGGCCTGCCCGGCGTCGCCGTGCTGGAGGTGGCGCCCGGAGGCCAGCAGCGCGCCGGTCGCGATCGCGTTGCGCAGCCGCGCCTGCTCCGCGTCGCACGCCCACGCGGACGGCGGCGCCACCATCGCCGGCGACGGCGCCGCCAGGGTGTCCGAGCGCAGCGCCGCCGGCCGCGCCGCCGCCGCGCGCAGCGCGGCGGCGCGCACCAGCGACAGGTTGCCCTGCGCCACCCGGTCGGCGACGCGGCCGAAGCACTCCTCGTCCTCCGGCCGGAACACGGTGCGCCGGCCGACCGCGACCCCCATGCCGGCGTCGAGCAGGCGCGGGGCCAGCGGAGCCTCGCCGAAGCCACAGACGCCGTGCGCCTGGCCGATCACGCGGCTCCCATGCTCGTCCGACGCATAACCCTGAAAGGACCCATCCATTTCGCGCGCTCCGGCCATCTCGCCACTTCCCTAGATGTAGGGAGTTTACGATCTGATAACACTACATCTGGCAGGCTCCCGAGGCTGTCAAACCCCAAATCTTGGGGCGGCCGCGCGATTGCGCTTGACGAATCGAACGCCCGACCCGGCACCGCGGCGGCGCGCCACGCCTCCCGGCCGGGTCCGTGCCCCCTGTTCGCGCGACGAACGCCAGTGGTTTCAACCGACTCCGCGACTTCGTGGAATCGGGCAGGGAGTCGCCCACAGCGGGCCGAGCCTGCCGGTGCGGCGGCGTGCGCCCCGCTGTTCACGGTGGCGGCATCTCTTCGGGCCGGCGAGAGTGGCGCCCGGGACACAGGGAGACCCGTCATGCCGATCTACGCCCTGGGCGAGCACACGCCCGAGCTTCCGCCTGCCGGCCGCCACTGGATCGCGCCCGACGCCCACGTGATCGGGCGGGTCCGGCTCGGCCTGGATGTCGGCGTCTGGTTCGGCGCGGTGCTGCGCGGCGACAACGCGGCCATCGAGGTCGGCGCGCGCAGCAACATCCAGGAGAACGCGGTGCTGCACGTCGACCCCGGCACGCCGCTCACCGTGGGCGAAGGCGCCACGATCGGCCACGGCGCGATCGTGCACGGCTGCACCCTGGGCGACAACGTCCTGGTCGGCATGGGCGCGGTGGTGATGAACCGCGCGGTGATCGGGTCGGACTGCCTGGTCGGCGCCGCCGCGGTCGTCACCGAGGGCAAGATGTTCGCCCCTGGCTCGCTGATCGTCGGCAGCCCGGCCCGCGCGGTGCGGGCGCTGACGGAGACGGAGATCGCGGGTCTCAGGCGCTCGGCGGCGCATTACGTGGAGAACTGGAGGCGGTTCGCGGCAACGCTGAGCGACGTGAAGTAAGGCCAGGGCTCTGCCCTGGACCCGCCAGGGGCAGCGCCCCTGGACCGGCACACGAAAGAAAGGCCGGCGTGGTGGCGCCGGCCTAAGTCCAGGTTTCCAAAGGCGAGCCTTTGGCGGGGTTCCCGCTTTCAGGCACTGGGGGCAGAGCCCCTGGCCTTCCTTGCCTCAGAGCGCCTGCGTGACGGCCTTGCACTCGGTGTAGTTGTGCAGGACCTCCTCGCCCATCTCCCGGCCCCACCCGGACTGCTTGTAGCCGCCGAACGGCAGGTTCGCGTCGAACACGTTGTGGCAGTTCAGCCACACCGTCCCGGCCCGGATGCGCCGCGCCATCTTGTGCGCGACGCTGCCGTTGTTGGTCCACACGCTCGATGCCAGCCCGAAGATCGTGTCGTTGGCCTCCTTGGCGATCCGGTCCAGGTCGTCGTCGTCGAAGCGCTGCGCCACCAGCACGGGGCCGAAGATCTCCTCGCGGACCACCTTCATGTCGCGGTTGGTGTCGGCCATCACGGTCGGCTGCACGAAGTAGCCGCCGTTGCTGTTGGTGGGCACGCCGCCGCCGGCCAGGATCGAGGCGCCCTCCTTGCGGCCCGCCTCGATGTAGCCGGTGACGCGCTGGTGCTGCCGCTCGGACACCAGCGGGCCCATCTGCGTGGACGGGTCGAGGCCGGCGCCGACCTTGATGGTGTTGGCGATGTCGGACACGCCTTCCAGCACTTGGTCGAAGATGGTCTTGTGCACGAACAGCCGCGAGCCGGCGCAGCACACCTGGCCCTGGTTGAAGAAGATCGCCGACGCGGCGCCAGGGACGGCACGGGCCATGTCGGCGTCGGGGAACACGATGGTGGGCGACTTGCCGCCCAGCTCCAGGCTGACCTTCTTGAGGTTGCCGGTCGCGGCGCGCGCGATCTGCTTGCCCACGTCGGTCGAGCCGGTGAACGCGATCTTGTCCACGTCCGGGTGCTCGGACAGCGCGGCGCCCGCGGTCGGGCCGTAGCCCGCCATGATGTTGAGCACGCCCGGCGGGAACTCCGCCTCCAGCACCAGCTCGGCCAGGCGCAGCGCGGTCAGCGGAGTCTGCTCTGCCGCCTTGAGCACCACTGTGCAGCCGGTCGCGATCGCCGGCGCGATCTTCCACGCGGCCATCAGCAGCGGGAAGTTCCACGGGATGATCTGCCCGACCACGCCGACCGGCTCGCGCAGGGTGTAGGACAGGTAGTCGCCCGGCAGCGACAGCGGCAGGGTCGAGCCGCGGATCTTGGTCGCCCAGCCGGCCATGTAGCGGAACATGTCGATCGCCAGCGCCACGTCGGCGGCGCGCGCCACGGTCACGGGCTTGCCGTTGTCGAGCGCCTCCAGCTCGGCGAACTCGTCGGCGTTGTGCTCCAGCAGCTCGGCGAGCCGCCACAGCATCTGCCCGCGCCTGGAGTGCGTCACGCTCGCCCACGAGCCGTCATCGAAGGCGCGGCGGGCGGCGGCGACGGCGCGGTTGACGTCGGCGCGGTCGGCCTCGGCCACGCTCATCACGATCTGGCCGGTCGCGGGGTTGTAGACCGGGATGGTCTTGCCCGACTCCGCGTCGCAGAGCCTGCCGTCGATCAGCATCCTGCCGCCGCGCGACAGGAAGGCCTGCGCTGCGCTCCCGAGGCGGGAGTCCTGTGCAATCACGTCCATGGTACACTTCTCCCTGTTATGATGACCCGCTTTGTGCGGCTTCATTCTGGGGCGGGCGGGTCCGCCTGCTCTGTTGTCGCGCAACGGCGACCTGCGGGCCAGTGCAATCGGTCATGCCGACCGACCTGTGCCGCGCCGGGGATCGCCGGCCTGGAGCGCGGGCGTGCGCGCCGCCACCTAGCCCGCCCGGCCACCTGCTGGTGCGCCGCCCGCCGGGGCGGGTGCGGCGCCAGGGCCGCACCCGCCCCCAGACTTGATGCCGGCCGCGAGACCTCGTTACGCGAGGGTCGCAGGGAGCCCGCCAGATGTTGCATGATCCCGGTGCGACGCCCATCCGTGCCCATCGTGCCGCCTGCCCGACCCTGCCGCACGGAGCGTTGGTGATTTCGCAAGCATCACCGGGATATCCTGCCGTCACCCTTCGGGGTCCGCGACACTGGAGCATGACGTGACGGATGCCAGCTCGCTTCTGACTTGGTTCGGGACACTGCTCTACTTCGACGAGGCTGGGCGGATGCTGCGGCACGGGCCGCTCGCCACCTCGCCCCGGAACGTGGTGCTGCGCGACGGCGCGACACGGCTCGAAATCCTGCGACCGGAGCGCGACGCAGGCCACGCGCCCGCCGGGCAGGACAGGAACCAGCGGGACGCGCACCGGCCGGATAGCGTCCAGCCGGGTGGCGTGGAGTCGGGCAACTTGGAGTCGGGCAACGTGGAGTGGGGCGGCGTGGGGTCGGGCCCCAACGATCTGGCCATGATCGCCGGGCACGGCCAACGCGGCGTCGGCGTGCGCCTCGCCGAAGGCTACCTGCGCATCCTGCCGGACGGGGAGACCGACGGCGCTGCCGCGACCATCGACACCTGGGAGCAGATGCTGCCGCTGCGCGCCCACCAGCTCGACTTGGTGCTCGCCCTGCTCGGCTCAGGCTGGTTCGTGCCGCGCGGCGCCGGCGTGATCCCGCGATGGTCGGTCGAGCTGCAGCCGGGCTTCCGCCTTCGGGCCGGCGCGATCGAGCTCGACCTCGCGGGCCCGGCGTTCCCCCTGGTGGCGCAGACCACAGGCACCGCAGGCGGCCGCATTGTGCTGCGCACGCTGGACGTGCTCTACGACGACTGGAAGATCGAGCGGCTGGAGCGGTTCTCCCCGTTGATCTACTTCACCATCTTCCGCGATGCCTTCTTCCTCGAATCCATGCAGCTCACCGTGGAGTCGCTGGAGCGGGTCGGGCGCTACACCGGCGACTACCTGCTGATCTCCGACGCCCCCGAGGCGCAGTGCCGCCGCTACTTCCCCGACATCAGCCCGGAGCGCGTCCATTACAGCCATGACCCGGCGCCGGCGCTGGCCGACATCGCGGCGGCGCGGCGGCTGTTCGACCCTGCGATCGTCGGCCGCTTCCAGCCGGTGCTCTATCTCGACGCCGACATCATCGCCGACGCGCCGGTCGAGCCGATGCTGCGCGACATCATGCACAGCGACGAGATCTTCTTCTCCACCGAGTTCGTCGGCGCCAGCCTGCACGAGGCCAATGCCGGCGCCACCAACTGGTTCGGCCGCTTCCTCGCCGACCAGGACCTCAACTGGGACCCCAGGCTCACCCGCTGCATCAACTCCGGCATGATCGCAGCCCGCCACGCCGACCTGATGACCGCCCCGTTCGCCACCGTCAGCGCAAGCTGGCACGCCTGGCGCGAGCGGAACGGCACGGCGCACCAGACCTACCTGGACCAGCCCTTCATCAACTACGTCCTGCAGAAGACGCGCGCCGCGAACGTCACCACGCTCGACCATTACGCCCGTTGCGTGCACGGCGGCAGCCCGGCACCCTCGGACGCCAGGCGCGGCTTCGTGCACTTCAACAGCGGCGTCGGCCACAACAAGTACGACCGGATGCGCGCCTATCTGGAAGCGTTGCTGACCGAGCAGAGCAAGAGGTAGGCCGTCCCGCGGCTGGAGGATCATGGCCCCGCCTCCCGTCGCGGCACGAGCCGCCAGGCTCAGCGTCCCGGCATCGCGCCCCGTGGCGCCACGTCATCGGGCATCGCCTCCGCAGGGATCGCATCGGCCGGGGCGAAGTCCGGCATGTCGGGGCGAGGATCGGCGTCCGGCCCGTCCGCGTCGAAGCCGCCCATGTCCGGGCCTTCGTCGAGACCCGCATTGTCCTGGGCCGGGAGGCCGTAATGGTCGATGGCGCTGTCGTGCACCGCCTCGATCCTGGCGCCCGGGAACGCCGCGAGGATCGCCTGCACCAGGGGGTGCCCGGCGGCGGTGCCGCGGCGTGCCAGCTCCGCGGCGCTGCCCTGCTCGGACAGGGTCGGCTCGCCGGACGCCGCGGACAAGGCGATGGTCCAGCGCGTGCCGGTCGCCTCGAGCAGCAGGGCGGCCAGACGCGGCGCCAAGTCGCGCGGTGCGGCGGCGTCCGGCCGCAGCTCGATCACCGGCGGGGCGAATCGCACCAGATGCACTGAGTGCAGCAGGTGGGCGTGCAGCATAGGGTCCTGGCGGTCCGCGACCAGCATGGCGACGTCGCGCAGGTCGCCAAGGGCGCGCGGCCGCGGCTCCTGGGCAGGCGCGCTGCCGGGTGGGCCGTCTGCCGGCGGCTGCGGTGCGGCGGCTGCGTCGCCGGGCGGGAGACTGGCCGGCGCGTCTGCCAGCCCGGGTTCGTCGGCGTTCCAGGGCGCGGCGACGCCCAGCGAGGTGCAGGGCTGCGCCGCCACAATCTCGGCCACGACTGCGTGCACGACCTGCGCCAGGTTCGCTCCGGCCGGCCGGAGCGGGGAGAATCGGGCGGCCGTGTCGGACGGGGTCATCAGCCCCGCCGATCCGCCCGCGTCGGACGATGCGGCTTCGCCATGAGCGATGACCGGGAGCACCCCATGCGACGTCTGCGCAGCGATGTCCGGGCTGGCGGATGGGGAGGGAACCGGGCTCTCGCTCCCCGTGTCGCGTCGGGCCGGATCGGAGGGCGGGACCCCGGGCCATGCTGCCCTGGCGCGGGTGGCCGCCGGGTCGGCGGCGGTGATCGGAGAGAGCGAAACCGGCGGGCCAGGCTGGGAGGAACCAGGCTGGGAGGGAACAGGCGACGCTGCGGCATCCTGTACCCAGGGCGGCGGAACGGCGGGCAGAGGCGGGACGACGGCACGATCCGCCCCCACGACCAGGCTGCTCGCACCGTCGAGGTCGCCGCCATCGGGAACGCGGGCATCGGG
>CAXSES010000050.1:0-4204 GCA_964236225.1 uncultured Acetobacteraceae bacterium | reverse complement strand
CGACCAGGCTGCTCGCACCGTCGAGGTCGCCGCCATCGGGAACGCGGGCATCGGGGCTGCCCTCGGGTCCCGGCCCGGCGGCGGCAACCATCGCGACCGGAGTCGCATCCTCCAGGATCGCCATGCGCGGAGTCGCGGCGACCGTGACCGGCGCGAGCCTGCCGCCCACCGGGTTCGGGTCCGTCTGGCCGGGCCGAGGCTCGCCGGCGAGGCGGCGCACCAGCTCGCCCGGCGTGGGCAGCTCGGCCACGTGGCACAGGCGGATCAGCACCATCTCCGCCGCCGCGCGCCGATCCGGCGCCTGCTCCACCTCGGCCACGCCCTTCAGCAGCATCTGCCAGGCCCGCCCCAGCTCGGGGATCGACAGGCGCTCCGCCAGCGCGGCGCCGCGGGTGCGCTCCGCCTCCGCCAGCTCGGAGGAATGGCGCAGCCCGGGCACAGTGCGCAGCCGCGTCAAGGTGTGCGTCAGCTCCAGCAGGTCGCCGAGCAGCAGGCCCAAATCGGCGCCTCGCTCGTGGGCGCGCCCGGTGATCGCCAGGGCGTCCGCCGCCTCGCCCTGCATCACCGCTTCCAGCAGGTCGAACACCACGGTGCGGTCCGCCAGCCCCAGCATGTCCGCGACCACCGCCGCCGAGATCACGCCGGGCGCTCCTGCGGCCGGCGACGCCCCAGGCCCCGGCGTCGCGTCGCGGCCCTGTCCGTCGGCGCCCGCATCCAGCGCCTCGTCCGCGCCGCGCGCGATCGCCTGGTCCAGCAGCGACAGCCCGTCGCGCACCGAGCCGTCCGCGGCGCGCGCCACCGCCTCCAGCGCGTCCGGCGCCACCGCCACGCCCTCGGCCTTCGCGATGCGGGCGAAATGCGCGGCCAGCTCTGCGACCCCGACGCGGCGCAGGTCGAAACGCTGGCAGCGGCTCAGCACCGTGACCGGGACCTTGCGCAACTCGGTGGTGGCGAAGACGAAGGTGACGTGCGGCGGCGGCTCCTCCAGCGTCTTGAGCAGCGCGTTGAACGCGTTGCGCGACAGCATGTGGACCTCGTCGACGATGAACACCTTGGCGCGCGCCTGCATCGGGCGGAACCGGGTGGCGTCGATGATCTCTCGCACGTCGTCGACGCCGGTGCGCGAGGCCGCGTCCATCTCGATCACGTCGGGGTGGCGGTCAGCCAGGATCGCCGTGCAGTTCGGGCATACCCCGCACGGCTCCGCGGTCGGCCCGCCCGTGCCGTCCGGCCCGACGCAGCACAGGCAGCGGGCGATGATGCGCGCCGTGGTGGTCTTGCCCACGCCGCGCACGCCGGTCAGCATGAAGGCGTGCGCCACCCGGCCCAGCGCGAAGGCGCGGCGCAGGATGCGCACTGCGGCGTCCTGCCCGATCAGGTCGTCAAAGGTGGCGGGCCGGTACTTGCGCGCCAGCACGCGGTAGGGCGCGACGGGACCCGAAGCCGCCTGCGCCGTCACAGGAACCTCGCCGAACAGGCCGGGGCCCTCGATCGGCGGCAGGTCATCGTCGGCGCTGTCGGGGGCGTCGGGCATCAGCGGCGCAGCGCAGGCATCAGGCAGTGCCTCCAGCGTCCGGGCCGTCGTCGCGAGGGGCGCGGGATGGCGCGGCGATGGGGTGGGAGGCCGAACGATCGACCCGAGCGGAAACTCGCTGCGGCTGCTTCCTTCCGGACCTGACCGGGTTGGCAAGGCGCCCGTCCGCCGCCGACCTCCCGCGGAGACGATAGAGCCGGCGGGCGGGAAAGGGAAGTGCCGGGCAGGAGTGAGGCAAGGCCAGGGCTCTGCCCTGGACCCGCCAAGGGCGAGCCGCCCCTGGACCTGCACACGAAGGGTGACTGTGCGGCGCGCACGGCGTCGAGGCCCGAACATGGGTGGCTGCGTGTGACACCAGCGGCCGAATGCGATGACCGGTTCAGCAAGAAGGCCAGGGGGTCTGCCCCATGCCTGGAAGCCCCCATGCCTGGAAGCGGGGACCCCGCCAAAGGCTCGCCCTCGAAAGGCAACACTTAAGTTGTGCCGGGTCCAGGGGCGGCTCGCCCCTGGCGGGTCCAGGGCAGAGCCCTGGCCTTGCCTGTCATCGCACCCGGCCGTTGGTACTAGATTGGATGCTGCGAAGGCGGTGGTGGAGTCGAGGGGAATCGAACCCCTGACCTCCTCATTGCGAACGAGGCGCTCTACCAACTGAGCTACGACCCCGCCTTGCAGGCGGCGAAAAATGCGCAGACCCCGGGGGCCTGTCAAGCGGGCGCCGCGCCAGGCAATTGGCTGGTTCGCCGTGCGCTTGCCGTTGACACAGGCAGGCAAGGTTGAGGCTTGCCTCGGACCCCGCCAACGGCTCGCCCCCGGAAGCGACTTGCTGAAGAGGCTGGTTTCCAAAAACCTTTGGCCTTTGAGGGGTCTGGGCAGAACCCAGCCTTGCTTTCCGTCTTACCTCCACCCCACTGGCGTCCCGTGGCCATGTTGCACGCCACCCAGGCCGGCGATACGGTCCGCGTCCATCCAGCGCCGCACGTGCCGCGCCTTCCGGAGACATCCGACCTTGGTGACGGCGATCTACTCGATCCTGCAGACCGTGCTGCAGTTCTACATCTACGCCGTGATCGCAGCCGCCGTGCTCAGCACGCTGGTGAGCTTCGGCGTGGTCGACTCCCGCAACCGCTTGGTGTGGACGATCGGCGACTTCCTGTACAGGATCACCGAACCGCTGCTGCGCCCGATCCGCAATCTGCTGCCCAACATGGGTGGGCTCGACCTCAGCCCCTGGGTGCTGATCCTGCTGCTTGGCGTGACGCAGCGCGTGCTGCTGCCGCGCATCTTCGCCGCCATCGTGTTCGGCAACTACCGCGACCTGGTGTTCTGACCGCCACGCGTGCCCGTCCGGCTGACCGCCTGTGCTTGCGTGCCGCCTCAGACCCCGTCACCGCCGGAGATCCCGATGAGCGCCCAGATCCTCGACGGCAAGGTGTTGGCCGCCGCCGTGCGCGCCGAGGTCGCCGCCCGCGTCGCCATCCTGTCCTACAAGCCGGGCCTTACCGTGGTGCTCGTCGGCGACGACCCCGCCTCGCGCGTTTACGTCAAGTCCAAGGACAAGGCCGCCACCGAGGCCGGCCTGCACGCCCGCACCATCCGGCTGCCGGAGACCACCACCGAGGCCGAGCTGCTGCGCGTGGTGAGCGGGCTGAACGACGATCCGGAGGTTGACGGCATCCTCGTGCAGCTCCCCCTGCCCGGCGCGCTCAAGGCCAGCGAGCAGGCGGTGATCGACGCGCTCGATCCCGCCAAGGACGTCGACGGCCTCACCGCCACCAACGCCGGGCGCCTGGCCAACAACAGGCCCGGCCTGGTGCCCTGCACGCCGAAGGGCAGCATGAAGCTGCTCGCCCTGTCCGGCGTCACGCTCAAGGGCGCGCGCGCCGTGGTGCTCGGGCGCTCCGTGCTGGTCGGGCGGCCGGTCGCGGCGCTGCTGACCTCGGCCGACGCCACCACCACGATCGCGCACTCGCGCACCCGCGACCTCGCCGAGGAGTGCCGCCGCGCCGACATCCTGGTCGCCGCCGTGGGCCGGCCGGAGATGGTGCCGGGCGAGTGGGTCAGGCCGGGCGCCGTGGTGATCGACGTGGGCATCAACCGCCTCGCGGACGGGCGGCTGGTGGGCGACGTCGCCTACGGGTCCTGCGCCGCGGTCGCCAGCGCCATCACCCCGGTGCCGGGCGGGGTGGGGCCGATGACCATCGCCTGCCTGCTGGAGAACACGGTCGAGGCGGCGGTGGCGCGCCGAGGGTCGAGCAAGTAAGGCCAGAGGCTCCGCCTCTGGACTCCGCCAGGGCGAGCCGCCCTGGACTGGCGCACGATTCAGGAGCAGCGCTGCCCTGCCGGGGCGAGGCCTAGGTTCGCCCTGCTGCGCGGCGGCGTCCCACCAGGAACCGCACCCCGTCGGGGCCGACCGTCTCTCTGTGCGCGCGGCCCCCGGCCATCGTGAACACCGCGCCGGTCCGGCAGGTGGTCGCCGCGCCGCCGACCTCGATGGTCATGGCGCCGTCGAGCACCAGGGCGCGCAGGTCGAAGCCGTGCGCGTGATCCGGCACGGCCTGTCCGGCCGCCACGCTCCAGGACGCAGGCGAGTTGCAGGAAGGCCAGGGGCTCTGCCCCCGTGCCTGGAAGCGGGGACCCCGCCAAAGGCTCGCCTCTGGAAACCAACACCTA
>CAXSES010000049.1:11023-13199 GCA_964236225.1 uncultured Acetobacteraceae bacterium | reverse complement strand
CGACGGCCCTCTTGGGCCGTTGGAAGGGCAGGCGGAGGGAGAGCCCAGCCTTGCTAGCTGACAGGTTGATGTCCATCCCGAACGCACGCCACGCCGACGTTTCCTCACGGAAGATTGTCGATCCTGACGATGCTGCCGATTGCCTTCGCGTCCTTCGCGTCCTTCACCACCGTGACGTAGAGGTGCTTTTCGTCCGCATCGAGGGCGACGTTGGTGGTGCCGTCGCCGGCGCCGATCCTGAAGACGTGCAGCAATCCGCCCTGCCTGGACAGCTTCAGGATTTTTCCGCCGAAGAACTGCGCCACGTAGATGTCGCCGCGGTGATCGACCTTCAGGCTGTCGGGACCGAGCCATGGCGAGCGGCTCCGTCGCGGCACGAGGCTGTCGAGAAGCGCGAAGTTCGACCGGTGGCTGAGCGTCCCGTCGGGCTCGATCGTGAATTTCAGGATTGAGCCACTGACTGTCTGGCTGACGTAGAGCGTCTGGCCATCCGGCGAGACACCGACGCCGTTGGCGTAGTTCAGCTCTCCGGCGACCTCGGTCCACTGCATGGCACCGGATGCGAGATGCAGAACCTTGCCGATCACCGCTCCCGGCGGAGACGTGGCGTCGTAGGGGCCGAAGGTCGTGGCGTAGGCGCTGCCGTTGGGCGCCACAACGATGTCGTTGACGCCGCCGACGAATTTCGAGCCCTTGTCGTCCGTGTCCCAGCGCCGGAGCTGTCGGCCGCCCAGGTCCAGCTCCAGGATCGCTCCCGGCTCGTTCGAGCAGGCCAGCAGAAAGGTGTGCTGCCTGGTCAATGCGAGGCCGTTGTGGCCGCAGCCCTCCAGGCTGTGGAGGACCGTGACCTTGTGGCCGTCCCACCTGGACAGTTTGTTGTCGTTCCAGCCCACGAAGTAGAGGGAACCATCCACGACCAGCGGCCCCTCCGGTCCCCGTATTCCCTTGATGACAGTGACCTCGCTTGCGCATGCAGCCGCCGCCACGACCACGCTCGCCAGTGCGATGCCGATCGATCCAAGGATCGCCATTCTCGACCCTGCCAGCGCGTCCCGCCGGCACTTCCGCCCGCGGCGCGGCGCGACTGGTGCGGACGGCCTTCGAGCGTGACCGGCGAGGCAAGCAAGGCTGGAGGACCATTGCCTGGAAGCGGGATCTTCTGACTCCGCCAAAGGTCGGGCCTTCGGAAAGCGGTGCTTAGGAAAAGGATTTTCAGAGGCCCCAGAGCCTTGGCGGGTCTGGGCAGAGCTTCTGGCGAACCATCTCAACTCGATCTCGACCTTCGCAGATGAAGTGACCCGGTCTCCGGGGTTGGGCAGTCCCACAGGCGCTGCCACCATCATGAAGCCGGCGCCCGAAGCAAGCGGATTTCAGAGCCTTGTTCCTGGCCGAATTTAGGGCAGAGCCTCAGCCTCGCCTACTTCCAGGACGCCTGACGCGCCGCCGCTTCGGCCGATCCCGGGACTGATCGGTGGGCGTGGCCTGGCAAAAGGAAGAAACGGTGCTATTGTTCGTCACGGGCGCATTAGATTGTCTGGGCGTCCAGATCGGCTTGCAGCTACTTCGGTAGAACGCCTTCGGATTTACTATAACATAGATCAAGTCACAGCTCATGGAGTCTTCATGCCTGACGTCGGCGTACAGCGCGGGCCTGAAGGCCGGGTCCATCGAGTTTGCGTGATCGGCGCGGGCGTGAGCGGCCTTGTCGCCGCCAAGGTCATGCGTGGCCGAGGCTGCGACGTGACAGTGATCGAGAAGAACCGTGACCTCGGCGGGGTATGGGACCCGATCCGGTGCTATTCCGGCGTGCAGACGCAGACGCCGCGCGACCTCTACTGCTTCAGCGACTTTCCGATGCCCGCCGAATACCCGGAGTGGCCGAGCGGCGCGCAGGTGCACGCCTATCTTCACGCCTACACGCGGCAGTTCGGGCTGCACCCTGCCATACGGTTCGGGACCGAGATCGTGTCCGCCTCGCCCCGGGCCGATGGCCCGGGCTGGTCCGTGACGCTGCGCGATATCGGCAGCGGCGCGACAGAGACGCAGCATACCGACTCGCTGGTGATCGCGACCGGCCAGTTCAGCCGACCGAGGACCCTGACGCTGCCCGGCGAGGATGCGTTCCGCGCGGCCGGCGGCTGCATCCGGCACTCGTCCGAGCCCGGCGACGCCGGGC
>CAXSES010000049.1:8631-10923 GCA_964236225.1 uncultured Acetobacteraceae bacterium | reverse complement strand
GCCCGGCGACGCCGGGCGGGCGTCCGGGCCCGGCGATGCCGGGCGGGTGGAGGGGCGCGACGTGGTTGTCGTCGGGTTCTCCAAGTCGGCGACCGACGTGGCCATGAACGCCCTGGCCGACGGCGCGCGCACGGTCTGCATGGTGTACCGGCAGGCCACCTGGAAGATCCCCTACTTCTTTGGCGGCGTGGTCAACTTCAAGCACATCCTCTACTGCCGCGCGTCGGAGGCCATGTTCATGCCGTGGGCGCCGAGCCGGGGCGGGCGTCTCGCGCGCCGGCTCCTGGCGCCGGCGATCTGGATGAACTGGCGGGCGCTCGAATCGCTTCTGGAGATGCAGTTCGGCCTCAAGAAGGTCGGCCTGCGCCCGACCACGCGGATCGAGGACGGCATCCATTGCGCCACCAGCATAGAGACCCCCGGCTTCTACAGGGCGGTCCGCGAGGGACGGTTGCGCATGGTGCGGGGCAACGTCACAGGCTACGAACCGGGCGTGGTCGTGGTGGACGGCGCGACCAGGATTGCGGCCGACGCGGTCGTGCTGGCGATCGGGTGGCGGCAGGACCTGCCGTTCCTCGGCGAGGACGTGCTGAGCAAGCTGGTCGAGCCGGATGGGCAGTACCGCCTCCACCGCTCGATCGTGAACCCGGACCTGCCCGGGCTCGGCTTCGTCGGTTTCAACTCGAGCTTCACCAGCACCTTGTCGGCGGAACTCGGCGCCCATTGGCTGGCGCGCTACCTTGACGGGTCGCTCAGGCGGCAGCCGACGGAAGCGTCCATGCGCGCCGCGATCGCCCGCACCCTCGACTGGAAGCGGCGTGACCGCACGGTGGCCCAGACCTACCGCGGCCTGTGCGTGGCGCCGTTCCACCACGCGCATTTCGACGAGCTGATGGCGGACATGGGCGCCCGCAGGAAGCCGAAGAACGTGCTGGCCGCCCACCTCGCGCCGGTCAGCCCGAAAGCCTACGCCAGGCTGCTTGAGACAGCCTCGGGCTGACGCCAAGCGCCCCCGGCACTGACCGACCAGCAAGCCAAGGCCGGACCCTGCCCGGACACGCCAGAAGCCTCCTTCCTCAAGGACGGGACCTCTGGAAACCCGTCTCCCAAGTCCAGGTTTCCAAAGGCGAGCCTTTGGCGGAGTTTGAGGCAGAGCCTCAACCTTGCCTGCTCTCTCCTCTCACGCACCACAGTCGCCGGCGTAAGGACCAGGCTTCGCGAAGCCGAAGGCATCCGAAAACCACGGCCTCCACCATAGGTTGTTGCGGACATGCCGTGCTGGCGGCACGATCGGTGCATGGCGCGGTCTCGCGGAGGCGCCGCCGGACGGGGAGTACGCCTGCGATGGTCCAGCATGTCGGTGTTGCGGACGTCGCCCGCCTGGTCGGCAGGGTCGGGATCGACGCGTTCCTGCTCGGCCTGGTGGCGTACCTGGAGGAGGATTTCCGCCGCTGGGAGGCATTCGAGAAAACCCCGCGCCTGGCCAGCCACTCGCCGACCGGGGTGATCGAGCTGATGCCGATTTCGAACGGCGTGCTGTACGCCTTCAAGTACGTCAACGGCCACCCTGCCAACACCGCGGCGGGCCTGCTGACTGTCACCGGGCTGGGCGCGCTGGCCGACGTCGCCACCGGCTACCCAGTGTTCCTGTGCGAGATGACGCTCGCGACCGCGCTGCGCACCGCCGCCACCTCGGTGCTCGCCGCCCGCCATCTCGCCCGGCCGGGCTCGCGCACCATGGCCCTGATCGGCCTGGGCGCGCAGGCGGAGTTCCAGGCGCTGGCGTTCCGCGCGGCGCTCGGCATCACGCGCCTGCGGGTCCACGACACCGACCCGCGGGCGATCGCCAAGTTCAGGCGCAACCTGCACGGCACCGGCATCGCGGTGACGCAGGCCGCCGACGCCGCCGACGCCGTGCGGGGCGCGGACATCGTCACCACCGCGACGGCGCTCAAGGCGCATGCGCGGGTGCTGACGCAGGCGATGATCGAGCCGGGGATGCACGTCAACGCGATCGGCGGCGACTGCCCGGGCAAGACCGAGCTGGAGCCGGAGATCCTGCGCCGCTCCAGCGTGTTCGTGGAGTTCCTCGAGCAGGCGCGGATCGAGGGCGAGATCCAGCAGCTCGGGCCGGACGCCGCGGCGACCGAGCTGTGGCGTGTGGTGACCGGCGCCGCACCCGGACGCCGTCACGCGACGGAGGTCACGGTGTTCGACTCCGTCGGCTTCGCGATCGAGGATTTTTCGACGTTGCGCTACCTGCGCGATCTCGCGACCCGCACCGGTCTGTTC
>CAXSES010000049.1:4145-8531 GCA_964236225.1 uncultured Acetobacteraceae bacterium | reverse complement strand
CCGCGCCCGCCTTCATGGCCGAGCCGGCGTAGATGCCCGACCTGGGACCCGGCCCTGGCTCGGCGGCAGGGCTGCTCGAGGCGCCCTACGCCCCGGACGAGATGGCGGTGCTGCGCCCG
Organism: uncultured Acetobacteraceae bacterium; assembly: GCA_964236225.1. Taxonomy (GTDB): domain Bacteria; phylum Pseudomonadota; class Alphaproteobacteria; order Acetobacterales; family Acetobacteraceae; genus CAXSEF01. The sequence continues at coordinate 8,412 of CAXSES010000049.1, read as the reverse complement.
CTGCTGGCGCGCGCGTCGCTGGCGCCCGGGCGCGAGGGCAGGGTGGACGCCCAGGCGTCGCGGCTGATCGGGGCGATCCGCGACCGCGGCGGCCTCGGCGGCCTGGAGGAGGTGCTGCGCGAGTACAGCCTGTCGACGCGCGAGGGGCTGGCGCTGATGGTGCTGGCCGAGGCTCTGCTGCGCGTGCCGGACTCGCGCACCGCGGACGCGCTGATCGAGGACAAGCTGGGTTCCGCCGATTTCACACGCTCGCGCGACTGGACCGGCACGGTGCTGGTGAACGCTTCCGCCTGGGCGCTTGGGATTTCCGTGCGGGTGATCCAGCCGGGCGAGACCCCGGAGGGCGTGCTGGCGCAGACCGTCAAGCGCCTCGGCGTGCCCACGGTGCGGGCCGCGACGCGCCAGGCGATGCGGGTGATGGGCAGCCACTTCGTGCTCGGCCAGACCATCGGCGAGGCGCTGCAGCGCGCCGGCTCGCGCGCCGGGCGCGCCTGGCGCTACTCGTTCGACATGCTGGGCGAGGGCGCGCGCACCGCCGACGACGCCGCCCGCTACGCGCGGTCCTACGCCGACGCGATCGAGGCGATCGGGCGCGCCGGCGGCAACCGTGCGCTGCCCGATCGTCCCGGCATCTCTGTCAAGCTGTCGGCGCTGCACCCGCGCTACGAGGCGGTGTCGCAGGCCCGCGTCATGGCGGAGCTGGTGCCGCGCGTTGCCGTGCTGGCCCGCGCCGCCCGCACCCACGCGCTGAACTTCACCGTGGACGCGGAGGAGCAGGACCGGCTGCAACTGTCGCTCGACGTGATCGAGGCGGTGCTGTCCGACCCGGGGCTCGCGGGCTGGGACGGATTCGGGCTGGCGGTGCAGGCCTACAGCAGGCGTTCGCTCGCCGTTGTCGAGGCGGTGGCGGGGTTGGCAGCACGGCTGGACCGGCGGCTGATGGTGCGGCTCGTCAAGGGCGCCTACTGGGACACAGAGATCAAGCGCGCCCAGGAGCGCGGCCTGGACGGCTACCCGGTGTTCACCCGCAAGCCCGCGACCGACCTGGCCTATCTCGCCTGCGCCGAGCGGATGCTGGCGCTGCGCCCGCGCCTGTATCCGCAGTTCGCCACCCACAACGCGCTCACCGTGGCCTCGATCCTCGAGCGTGCCGGCGGCACCGAGGGCTACGAGTTCCAGCGGCTGCACGGCATGGGCGACGCGCTCTACGGCGCGTTACTGCGCGAGAACCCAGGCGTCGCTGTGCGGACCTACGCGCCGGTGGGCGGCCACGCGGACCTGCTGGCCTACCTGGTGCGCCGCCTGCTGGAGAACGGCGCCAACACCTCGTTCGTGGCGCAGGCGTCGGACCCGGCGGTTCCGGTCGCGCACCTGCTGCGACGCCCGGCCGGCGCGATCCTGGCAGCATCCGAGGAGGAAACCCTGCCGCTGCCTGTCGCGCTGTTCGAGGAGCGACGCAACAGCGCCGGCATTGAGTTCGGCGACCGCGCCGCCCTGCATGGGCTGCTGGACGAGGTCGCGGCGGGGCGCGGACAGGGGCCTGCGGAATCGAGTGGAACTGCGGCTGGTGCCTGGCGTGGCGTGCTCAATCCCGCGACCGGGGTCACGGTCGGGCGCGTCTGCGAGGGCGTGGAGGCCGTGGTCTTCGCGATGCAGGCGGCGCACCGCGCCCAGCCGGCCTGGGATGCGGCCGGGGTGGAGCCGCGTGCGGCGGCGCTGGAGCGTGCCTCCCTGCTGGTCGAGGCGGAGCGGGGCCGGTTGCTCGCACTGCTGGTGGACGAGGGCGGCAGGACACTGGACGACGCGCTCTCGGAGCTGCGCGAGACGGTGGATTTCCTGCGCTACTACGCCGTGCAGGCGCGTGCGCTGTTCCGTCCGCAGGACCTGCCCGGCCCGACCGGCGAGAGCAACACCCTGACCCGGCGCGGCCGCGGCGTCTGGGCCTGCATCTCGCCGTGGAACTTTCCGCTCGCGATCTTCACCGGCCAGGTCGCCGCGGCACTGGCCGCCGGCAACGCCGTCCTCGCCAAGCCCGCGCCGCAGACGCCGCTAGTCGCCGCCGAGGCTGTGCGCCTGCTGCACAGGGCGGGGGTGCCGGCGGACGTGCTGCATCTGGTACCCGGCGGCGGCGAGGTCGGCGCGGCACTGGTCGCCCATCCGCTGGTCGCGGGCGTCGCATTCACCGGCAGCGTGGCGACGTCGCGCGCGATCAACCGCCTGCTTGCGGCCGGGGATGGCCCGATCGTGCCGCTGATCGCAGAGACAGGCGGCATCAACGCGATGGTGGTGGACGCCACCGCGCTGCCGGAGCAGGTGGCGGACGACGCGGTGACAAGCGCGTTCCGCAGCGCCGGCCAGCGCTGCTCGGCTCTGCGGCTGATCTGCGTGCAGGCGGACGTCGCCGACAGGATCGCGGCGATGATCGCCGGCGCCGCGGCCGAGCTGCGACTCGGCGACCCCGCGGACCCCTCGACCCATATCGGCCCGGTGATCGACGCCGACGCCAAGGCGCGGTTGGACCGCCACATCGCCTGCATGAAGGCCTCGGCGCGCACGCTGCATGCCGGGAAGGCGCCGACGGGGGCGTTCGTGGCGCCGCATCTGTTCGAGATCGAGCGGGTGGAGGATCTGGGCGAAGAGGTGTTCGGCCCGGTGCTGCACCTGGTGCGGTGGCGGGCGGACCGACTGGAGCCGCTGCTCGATGCGCTGGCCGCGACCGGCTACGGCCTGACGCTGGGCGTGCAGAGTCGGGTGGACGGGTTCGTCGCCCGCGTCCTCGCTCGCGTTCCCGCCGGCAACGCCTACGTCAACCGCAGCATGATCGGCGCCGTGGTGGGCAGCCAGCCCTTCGGCGGCCAGGGGCTGTCCGGCACCGGCCCCAAGGCTGGCGGGCCGGACTACCTGCGGCGCTTCGCGGTCGAGCGGGTGGTCACGGTCAACACCGCCGCCGCCGGGGGCAACGCCGCATTGCTGACGTCGAGCCGGTAGGCAGCGAGCCCTCCTTCAGGCGGGAGGTTCCAGGAAACCTCTGCCCGGACGTGTGTTCCGGAGGCTTGGTCGTTGGGCGGAGTTCAAGTCAGACCAATGGCCTTGTTCTGGCCTGGCAAGGAAGGCAAGGCCAGGGTCCTGTCCCACGTCCGGGAAGCAGGGACCCGCCAGAAGGAGCCTCCCTGGATCGGCCTTCCTTGGAGGAGGGGTTTCAAGAGCCCTGCCTCTGGCGGGGTCCCCGCCTTGAGGCACGGGGGCAGAGCCTCTGGCCTTGCCTTCCTGCTTCCTTCCTGTTCCTGGCCACCGCCCGCGGCGACCCGCCTCATCATCCGTGCGCCCTCGTCTTGCGACCGGTGGGGTTGTCCGGGCACACTCATCCGCCCAACCAAAGCGTGAGTGACCCTGCCAGTGACCGCCCTCCATTACCAGACGACCGGCGCCGCGATCCTTCGCGCGCCGCGGCACGCAGCCTGAGCGACGCGTCGTGGCACAGGTGTCGCTGCCGTTCCTGCAGGGTGTCGTCGTCTGGCTGTGGGTGCTGGCCGCGGTGGGAGGCGGCATGGCGATCACCGGCTCGGTGTTGAGCCTGGCGATCACCCGCCACATCGCCGCGGAGACCCGGCGCACCGCCGATGCCCGCGTGTCCGAGGCGGAGGCTGCCGCCAACCGGGCGCGCGTCGCCGCCGCGCAGGCACGCCAGGCCGTGAGCGACTCCCGCTCGCGCGACGTGGTGTCCCAGCAGCGCGACACCGAGGTCAGGCGCCGCCTGACCAAGCTCTACCAGCCGCTGGCCCTCGGCGACCGTCAGGTCGCAACCTTCGTGTCGCAGTGCCGCGACGCCGTGGGCACCCGGTTCGACGCCACCGCGGATGGCGGCGACTCGCAATCCTTCGAGTTCCTGCAGCTGCTGCGCCCCATGCTCGCTGACGCCGGCTGGGTCGAGGTGGACTGGAGCGGCGACGCCGCCGCGTTCGGCAAGCCGCCGCATGCGGAGATCGGCGGGGGGGGCGCGCCCGGCGTCATCCTGCTGACGCATCGCGGCGCGGAGCCGGCGCTGGCGGAGGCCGCACGCACGCTGAGCCGCGCCCTGCTCGGGGTCGGCGTGCTCGCCACCACCCAGGTGTCGGACTGGAGCGCGGGATCGGACGGCCACGCCCTGCGCACCGACGTGGTCCACCTCGTCGTGAGCAAACGCGCCACCTGACCCTGGAACTCGTTCACTGCCAGAGGCAGGCAAGCAAGACTGGGCTCTGCCCAGACCCGCCCCTGCTTCAAGGCC
>CAXSES010000049.1:0-4045 GCA_964236225.1 uncultured Acetobacteraceae bacterium | reverse complement strand
GCGGGGCGAGCCGCCTCTGGACCGACCTTGCTCAGGCAAGGGACGCCAAAGGCGAGCCTTTGGCGGAGTTCGAGGCGGGGCCTCGATCCTGCTTTCCCATCCGGTCAAGCCCGAATGCTGTCCGCTCCGGATCAGCGCGCCAGGCCTGCGTCGCAGTGCATGGTCCGGCCAGCCTCCCGCCTGAAACGCATGGCTTCTTTATGCCGATCCATCTTATGCGTTCCGGCAACGTCTGGAGGGCTGCGCATGTCGGATGTCATCGTGATCGTGCTGGGAACCGGCGCGATCCTGCTCATGGCGGCCTACGCCGCTCTGTGCGAGCGCATTTAGCCATGTTCGATCTCATTCTCGGCGGCGCGGTCTCCGCGGGACTGTTCATCTATCTTGTCTGGGCGCTCGTGCGTCCCGAAGATTTCTGAGGACACGCCGACCATGACCCTCATCGGCTGGGTGCAGATCGCGCTCGTGCTGTCCCTCGTGTTCCTGTGCGCCGTGCCGCTCGGCCGCTACATCGCCGCCGTGGTGCAGGGCGAGCGCACCTTCCTCTCCGCCGTGCTCGCCCCGGTCGAGCGCGGCTTCTACGCGATCGCGGGGGTCGACGCCCGCGCCTCCATGGGCTGGCGGACCTACGCCACCGCGCTGGTGATGCTCCAGGCCGTGCACTTCCTGATCCTGTACCTGATGTTGCGCTTCCAGGATTACCTGCCGCTCAACCCTGCCGGCCAGTCCGGCCTCTCGCCGCGCCTCGCGTTCAACACCGCGATCTCCTTCGTCACCAACACCAACTGGCAGGCCTACGGCGGCGAGACCACGATGTCCTACGGCAGCCAGATGTGGGGCCTGACGGTGCACAACTACCTCTCTGCCGCCACCGGCATCGCCGCAGCGGTGATGGTCGCGCGCGCCTTTTCCGCAGGCGCGCTGAAGGAGCTGGGCAATTTCTGGGTCGACCTGACCCGCATCGTCCTCTACGTGCTGCTGCCGATCTGCCTGCTGTACACGATCTTCCTGATCCTCTGCGGCGTGCCGCAGACCCTCGCGCCGTATGTCGACGCCACCACGCTCGAGGGCGCGAAGCAGACCATCGCGCTTGGCCCGGTCGCCTTCCAGGAGGCGATCAAGATGCTGGGCACCAACGGCGGCGGCTTCTTTAACGTCAACTCCGCCCACCCGTTCGAGAACCCGACCGCGCTCACCAACGTCGTCGAGACCTGGTCCGAGATCGTCATCCCGTTCGCGCTGGCCGTGACCTTCGGCGTCATCGTCAAGGATCGCCGCCAGGGCTTTGCGCTGTTCTGGACCATGGCGATCCTGATGGTCAGCTTCGTGGTGCTCTGCTACGCGGCCGAGGCTGGCGGCAACCCGCTGCTCACCGCGCTCGGCATCGACCCGTCCATGGGCAACATGGAGGGCAAGGAGGTCCGCTTCGGCACCGCCATGTCCTCGCTGTTCGCCGTGACCACCACCGCGACCTCCGACGGCGCGGTGATCGCCATGCACGACAGCTTCACCCCGCTCGGCGGCATGATCCCGATGTTCCTGATCCAGCTCGGCGAGATCGTGCCGGGCGGCGTCGGCTCGGGCCTCTACGGCATCCTGGTGTTCGCGCTGCTTGCGGTGTTCGTCGCCGGCCTGATGGTCGGGCGCACCCCGGAGTACCTGGGCAAGAAGGTGCAGGCCAAGGAGATCAAGCTGGCGATGCTTGCCGTGCTGATCCTGCCGCTGTGCATCCTGTCCGGCACCGCGCTCTCCCTGGTCACGGGGAGTGGCCTCGGCTCGCTGTCCAACGCCGGCCCGCACGGCCTCTCAGAGATGCTCTATGCCTGGTCCAGCGCCACCGGGAACAACGGCAGCGCCTTTGCCGGCCTGTCCGCCGACACCCCTCTGCTCGACTATGGCCTCGGCGCCGCCATGCTGCTCGGCCGCTTCGCCTTCCTGATCCCGGTGCTTGCCATCGCCGGCTCGCTCGCCGCAAAGCCGAAGCTCGCGGCCTCCGCAGGCACGTTCCCGACCCACGGGCCGCTGTTCGTTGGCCTGCTGATCGGCGTGATCCTGATCCTTGGCGGCCTGCAGTTCCTGCCGGCGCTGTCGCTCGGGCCGTTGGCGGAGCACTTCGCGATGCAGTCGGGGCAGACATTCTGACGCACGTAGGAAAGCAGGGCCAGGCTCTGCCCGCACTCGCCAGAGGCTCGCCTTTGGAAACCACGACCTGAGAACAGCCCGGAAAACCCCGGGCCTCTTCTTCCTTCAATGTTGGATTCTCAAGGCGCGCCTTGAGCGGGGTCCAGGGGCAGAGCCCCTGGCCTTCCTGTCCCAAGCCCCAAGCCCCCCGCAAGGACCCATCGATGGCCCAGGCCAATGCCGACACGATCGCACTGTTCGACGGTGCGATCATCGTCCGCGCCACCCGCGACGCCTTTGCCAAGCTCGACCCGAGGCACCTGCGCCGCAACCCGGTGATCTTCGTCACCGAGGTCGTCGCCGCGCTGGTGACTGTGCTCGGCCTGCGCAACCTGGTGACCGGCCAGCCCTGGGGCTTCGCGCTCGCGATCGCCCTTGGCCTGTGGCTCACCGTGCTGTTCGCGACCTTCGCCGAGGCGGTGGCCGAGGGCCGCGGCCGTGCCCGCGCCGAGAGCCTGCGCCGCTCGCGCTCGGACATGATGGCCAAGGTCATTCCCAGCGCCGCCGACCGCAAGACGGTCCGCTCCGTCCCTGCGCCCCAGCTGCGCAAGGGCATGCTGGTCCTGGTTGAGACCAACGACCTGATCCCCAGCGACGGCGAGATCGTCGACGGCATCGCCTCGGTCAACGAGAGCGCGATCACCGGTGAATCCGCCCCCGTGATCCGCGAAGCCGGCGGCGACCGCTCCGCCGTGACCGGCGGCACCCAGGTCGTCTCCGACTGGCTAGTCGTGCGCATCACCGCCGACCCTGGCTCGACCTTCATCGACCGCATGATCGCCCTCGTGGAAGGTGCGGAGCGCCGCAAGACGCCGAACGAGATCGCGCTCGACATCCTGCTCGCCGGCCTGACCATCATCTTCCTGATCGCCGTCGTCACCCTGGTCGGCCTCGCCCACTATTCCGGCACCGACCTCAGCGTCCCCGTGCTCGTGGCCCTGCTCGTCACCCTGATCCCGACCACCATCGGCGGCCTGCTCAGCGCGATCGGCATCGCCGGCATGGACCGGCTGATCCGCTTCAACGTCGTCGCCACCTCCGGCCGCGCGGTCGAGGCCGCCGGCGACGTGGACATGCTGCTGCTCGACAAGACCGGCACCATCACCTTCGGCAACCGCATGGCCGCCGGCCTCTACCCCGTCCCCGGCGTGGATGAGCGCACCCTGGGCGAGGCGGCGGTGATGGCCTCGCTCGGCGACGATACCCCCGAGGGTCGCTCGATCCTGAGCTTCGTGCGCGACCGCCACGGCTTCTCCGCGACCATGCCGCAGGGCGGCGAGGTGGTGCCGTTCTCCGCCAACACCCGCCTGTCCGGCCTCGACGCCGGCGGCAGATCCTGGCGCAAGGGCGCGGTGGACTCCGTGCTCGCCATGACAGGCGCGAGCGGCCAGGCGCCCGCCGGCGGCACCGCCGTCGCCGCCGCGGCGCCGCAGGCCTTCACCGCCGCAGTGGACCGGGTGGCGCGCGCCGGCGGCACCCCGCTGGCGGTGACGTCCGAGGGCCGCCTGATGGGCGTCATCGAGCTGAAGGACATCGTCAAGCCCGGCATCCGCGAGCGCTTCGCGGCACTCCGCCAGATGGGCATCCGCACGGTGATGATCACCGGCGACAACAAGGTGACGGCCGCCGCCATCGCCACCGAGGCCGGCGTAGACGACTTCCTTGCCCAGGCCACGCCGCAGGACAAGCTCGACTACATCCGCCGCGTGCAGGCCGAGGGCCGCCTGGTCGCGATGTGCGGCGACGGCACCAACGACGCGCCCGCGCTCGCCCAGGCCGACGTCGGCGTGGCGATGCAGACCGGCACCCAGGCGGCGCGCGAGGCCGGCAACATGGTCGACCTCGACAGCGACCCGACCAAGCT
>CAXSES010000048.1:10942-13227 GCA_964236225.1 uncultured Acetobacteraceae bacterium | reverse complement strand
TGGCGGGTCTGGGCAGAGCCCAGCCTTGCTTGCTGGCAGCCCGATGGCACGAGGCCTTTGGCGGTCCCCACCCGTCTGCGATCGCGGACGAGGCTGTCATCGCGCGCGCCATGGTCTATTGGGTGGACGTTGCCCAGCAACGCACCATCCCGGCTCCGGAGTAGCGCCATGCCGTTCGAGGTTCAGGTCGGTCCGCCGCAGATCGCCATCCACCAGGGCCAGACGGTCCTGATCTCGGGCGAGGACGGCCAGATCGTCTGGCCCACCGACAAGGGCCTGTACTTCCTGGACACGCGGCTGATCAGCGCGTGGGCCATCTATGCCAACGGGGAACCCTGGACGCTGCTGAACGGCGGCTCGATCGCCTACTACGCATCGAGGGTGTTCCTGACCAACGGCGACTTCCTGTCGCGCGACGGCAAGGTGCCCGCCCGCAGCCTGTCGCTCGTCGTCAGCCGCGAGATCGACGGCGGGATGCACGAGGACCTGGACATCACGAACTACGGCGCCGCGCCCGTGCGGTTCAGCCTGGAGGTCGCGCTGCGCTGCGACTTCGCCGACACGTTCGAGGTGAAGTCCGACAGGATCGTCCGCCGCGGCCAGATCAGCACGACGTGGGACCCCCAGGCGCAGGCGCTGTCCAACACCTACCGCAACGCCGACTTCATGCGCGCGGTCACGGTCACGGCACGGCAGGCCGCCGCGCTGTACGCCAACGGCCGGCTCAGCTTCGAGATCGACCTGGCGCCGGGCGCGTCATGGCATTGCTGCCTGGAATACGACCTGAGCGACGGCCGGACGCACGTCGCGGCGCCGAAGGGCTGCGTGGCGCACGACGCGCAGAGCCGCCACGCCGAGACCCTGCGCGACTGGCAGAGGCGGGTGCTCAAGATCGCCACGTCGAACGAGGAATACTACCGGTTCTTCCACCAGGCGATTGACGACATGGCGGCGCTTCGTCTGCCGATCGGCGGCGACGACCCCACGGAGTTCATGCCCGCGGCCGGCCTGCCCTGGTTCATGGCGCCGTTCGGGCGGGACAGCCTCATCGTGTCGCTGCAGACCATCACGGTGTATCCGGCGTTCGCGCGCGGCGCGCTCAAGGTCCTGGGCGGCCTGCAGGCGAGCGAGCGGGACGACTACCGCGACGCCGAGCCCGGCAAGATCATGCACGAGCTTCGCTGCGGCGAACTGGCGCACTTCAAGCTGATCCCGCACACGCCGTACTACGGCACCGCCGACGCCACGCCGCTGTGGCTGATCGCCCTGCACGCCACCTGGCGCGCGACCGGCGAGCGCGACCTGCTCGACCGGCACCTGAAGACGGCGGAGGCGTGCCTGGAGTGGATCGACCGGTCCGGCGACCTCGACGGGGACGGGTTCCAGGAGTACCAGACTCGCTCGTCCGCCGGCTACGAGAACATGGCCTGGAAGGACAGCGGCGAGGCGGTGATGTATCCCGACGGCAGCCTGGTGCGCGGCCCCAAGGCGCTGTGCGAGCTGCAGGGCTACGTCTACGATTCCTGGCGCCGGATGGCGCAGGTCTACGCCGCCCTGGGCGAGCCCACGCGCGCCGACGCGCTTCGCAACAAGGCGGCGGCGCTGTTCGAGCGGTTCAACGCGGCGTTCTGGGACGAGGCGGGCGGCACCTACGCCTTCGCGCTCGACGGCGAGAAGAAGCCGGTGCTGTCCGTCGCGTCCAACCCGGGCCACTGCCTATGGTCCGGCATCGTCCCGCCCGATCGCGCGCGGCGGGTGGTGGAGCGGCTGACGGCGCCGGACATGTGGTCCGGCTGGGGCATCCGGACGCTGTCGGCCGAGCATGCCTCGTTCAACCCGTACGCCTACCAGCTCGGCGCCGTGTGGCCGCACGACAACGCCATCATCGCGCTGGGATTCAAGCGCTACGGCTTCGGCGCCGAGGCCGCGCGCGTGGCGCGCGACATCAGCGGGGCGGCGAGCTTCTTCCGCGGCAGCCAGTTGCCAGAGCTTTACGCGGGGATTCAGAAGGACGGCACCAACTTCCCCGTGCAGTATCTCGGCGCGAACGTGCCGCAGGCGTGGTCGGCTGGATCGGCGTTCATGCTGCTCCAGGCCGTCTTGGGCCTCAGTCCGGACGCGCCCGGCCGCACGCTCTACATAGACCCCGATCTGCCGGCCTGGATGCCGGACATCACCGTCTCGGACCTGACGGTCGGCGAGGAGGTGTTCTCCATCCGGTTCTGGCGCGACGGCGACGCGACCCGGCACGAGGTCCTCGGCGGGGACCCCGCGGCGGTCAAGCG
>CAXSES010000048.1:2179-10842 GCA_964236225.1 uncultured Acetobacteraceae bacterium | reverse complement strand
TCAGCCGGCCATCCGCGCCAGCTCGCGGCGCACTCCGGCGGTGTCGGAGACCGGCTCCGACCACGCGACGCGGCGCACTTCGTCCTCCAGCACCAGGTCGCACCCGTCCGGGTCCGCCGCCACCATCCGCCACGCGCCGGGAGCGCCGCCCGCCCGCGCCGCGATCCGCGCCACGGCGTCCGCGTGGTCGGCGTTGCAGTGTTCGAGGATGCCGGCCTCCGCGGCCTCCAGCGCCGCCGCCGCGTTGGGGGCGGGCACCAGGTCCTCTCGCGTCAGGCGGAAGGCGCGCGCGAAGCCGCCGATGAAGTTGGCGCCCGACGGCTCGACACGCCACAGCACGAAGTCCGGCAGGTCGGCGTAGAACGCGGCGTAGGGGTGGCGCGCCAGCCAGCGCGTCCGCAGCCTGGGGTCCGCGGTGGGCGCGGCGGTGCCGCTCACGGACACGCGCGGGCCGGCCTGGGGGTTGGGGTCGTCGTTCGCGCCGCAGATCAGCAGGGCGCATCGGCCGTCGGCGCGGAGCTGGCGCGTGTGCTCGGACAGGCCGGAGAGCAGCACCAGCAGCGCGCCGTCCACGGCGGTCGCCGGCGTCACGAGGGCGGCGAAGGGCTGGCCGCCGGCCTGGGTCGCCAGCGTCGCGGCGCTGCCCGCGCGCACGATCTTGCGCGCCTCCCACCAGGCGGGCTCGCCGGGCGCGCGGAAATCGGGTTCGTCTGCCATCGCGGGCCTCGCCTGTTGCTGCTCAGCCGAGGATCGGATGCGGCCGCGAAAACGCAAGCCTTCAACCCCTGCCCTCAAGAGAAGCCGGTCCAGGGGGGCTTCCCTCTGGCGGGTCCAGGGCAGAGCCCTGGCCTTCCCTGCCCTCGATCTCCGCGAGACGCCGGCCCCCAATTGGGCCACAATCCTGGCGCAGCCTCGGCCACCCGCGAGACCGACTCCGCACATCCGGACATGCCGCCATGAAGCAGACCATCGCCCTGGTCGACGACGACCGCAACATCCTGACCTCGGTGTCGATGACGTTGGAGCAGGAGGGCTTCGCGGTGCGCATCTACACCGACGGCGAGAGCGCGCTGCAGGGCATCACCGCCAAGCCGGTCGACCTCGCCGTGCTCGACATCAAGATGCCGCGCATGGACGGCATGGAGCTGCTGCAGCGCCTGCGCCAGCGCTCGGCGCTGCCGGTGATCTTCCTGACCTCCAAGGACGAGGAGGTGGACCAGCTCATGGGCCTGCGCCTGGGGGCGGACGACTACATCACCAAGCCGTTCAGCCAGCGCCTGCTGATCGAGCGCATCCGCGCCCTGCTGCGCCGCAACGACGCCTCGCGCGCCGAGGGCTCGGGGGCGGCGCCCGGCGGGGTGATGGTGCGCGGCCCGCTCACGCTGGACGAGACCAAGCACCAGTGCCTGTGGGAAGGTGCCGACATCGCGCTCACCGTCACCGAGTTCCTGCTGGTCAAGGCGCTGGCGGCGCGGCCCGGGATGGTCAAGTCGCGCGACCAGCTCATCGACGCGGCCTACGGCGAGAACATCTACGTCGACGACCGCACCATCGACAGCCACATCAAGCGCGTGCGCAAGAAGTTCAGGCAGGCCAGCGAGAGCTTCGACCACATCGAGACGCTGTACGGGATCGGGTACCGCTACAAGGAAGGGTAGCAAGGCCGGGCTCTCCATTCCGCCGCCCATTTCTAACCCGAGAGGGCCATCGAAACCTCTGGGCAGCTACGCCCGGACCCGCCCCTGGACCGGCGCGCACAAGAGAGACAGCGAGGCGTGCCGCCGGCCCCGAGTCGTGGTTTCCAAAGGGCTTGCCCTTTGGCGGGTTTGGGCAGAGCCCAACCTTCCTTGCTTCACGCCGCGCCAGGAGGCCCGAGAGTGCCCGACAGCCTCCCGTCCCGCGCTCCGCCCGTGGCGCTGGCCCCGCCCAGCCTGCGCCTGCGCTGGGTCTCGCCGCTGCTGCGCCGCATCCTGCTGGTCAACGCCCTGCCGCTGGCGCTGCTGGTGGCAGGGCTGCTCTACCTCGACCAGTACCAGAACGGGCTGCTGGAAGCCGAGGTGCTGGCGCTGCGCGAGCAGGCCAGGATCTATGCCGGCGCGCTCGGCGAGAGCGCGGTGCGCACCAGCGACCCTGCCAACCCGGTGCTGCTGGCCGACCTGGCGCAGCCGCTGCTGCGTCGCCTGACCGACCCCACCCCGAACGCGCAGGCGGTGCTGTACGCCGCGGACGGCCAGGTGATCGCCGACAGCCGGGTGCGCGCGGGCGCCGGCGGCAGCGTCACCACGGAGCCGCTGCCGCCGGCGGTGGATCGCGGCGTCTTCCTGGGCACCGTCGAGCACGTCTACGACACGCTGCTGAACCTGCTGCCGCACGACCAGGACGTCGCGGTGCAGGTCAGCCCTGACGCGGCGGGCGCGGACTGGCAGCCCGACCCGAAGGAGGTGCGGATCAGCAGCCCGTCCGACAGCCGCGAGCTGCCGCCCTACATCCGCCGCCAGGGCCACCGCCTGCTGATTACCGTCGCGGAGCCGGTGGAGCGCGCCCGCCACACCGTCGGCATCGTGGTGCTGACGCGCGCGGCGCGCGAGGTGGACAACGCCCTGTTCACCATCCGCATGTCGATCCTGAGCCTGACCCTCATCGCGCTGGTGCTGACGGTGGCGCTGTCGTGGTACCTCTCGCGCACCATCGCCCGGCCGCTGCTGCGCCTCGCGCGGGCGGCGCACGACATGCGCGAGGGCGGGGGGAGGACGGGCACGGTGTCGCGCCGCCTTCTGGGCCGTCGCGACGAGATCGGCGAGCTGGCGCAGGCGCTGTCGGACAGCGCCTGCGCGCTGTGGGCGCGCATGGACGCCATCGAGCGCTTCGCCGCCGACGTCGCGCACGAGATCAAGAACCCGCTGACCTCGATCCGCAGCGCCATCGAGACGCTGCGCCGCATCGAGGACCAGGGCCAGCAGCGCCGCCTGCTCGCGATCATCAGCGAGGACGTGATCCGCCTCGACCGGCTGATCAGCGACATCTCCGACGCCAGCCGGGTGGACGCCGAGTTGTCGCGCACCGTCACCGAGCCGGTGGACGTGGCGCGGATGCTGGCGCTGCTCGCCGAGATCCACGAGGCGACGCACGACCCGGAGGACGGCGAGCCGCGCATGGTGCTGGACGCGCCGGCGCGGGGGCTGTCGGTGATGGCGGTGGAGGGGCGGCTGGTGCAGGTGCTGCGCAACCTGATCGGCAACGCGCTCAGCTTCTCGCCGCGCTCGGGCACGGTCACGCTGCGCGCAGGCGAGGCGGGCGCCTGGGTGGAGATCGCGGTGGAGGATGAGGGGCCAGGCATCCCGGAGGCGAGGCTGGAGCACGTGTTCGACCGCTTCTACACCGAGCGGCCCGCCGGCGAGCAGTTCGGCAGCCATTCTGGGCTCGGGCTGTCGATCAGCCGGCAGATCGTGGACGCGCTGAAGGGGCAGATCAGCGCGGAGAACCGACGGGGGCCGGACGGCGCGGTGCTCGGCGCCAGGTTCGTCGTGCGGCTGCCGAGGGCGTAGCAAGCAAGGTTGAGGCCCCGCCTTCAAGCATGGGCCTCAAACTCCGCCAAAGGCTCGCCTTTGGAAACCAATACTCAAGCAAGGCCGGGTCCAGGGGGGCTTCCCTCCTGGCGGGTCTGGGCGTAGCTGCCAAAGGTTCCAACGATCCGCTTGGATCGTTGGAGTGGCAGCGAAGGGAGAGCCCGGCCTTGCCTGCCTGCCCGGCGGCCGCCGTCAGTTGGTGGCCTCCACGGACCAGGTCGCGGACAGCACACGCGGCGAGGCGGACAGCGCGGCGACCACGGCGTCCAGCTCCGCGTCCTCCGCGGTGGTGGGGACCAGCACGGCGGCCAGCTCGACCTGGTCGTCGCCGTCCGACAGGGTCTCGACCTCGCGCAGCGGATAGCTGGCGCGGTCCAGCTCGGCGTCGAGCAGGTCGCGCACCTCGGAGACGTCGCGCGGCAGGCAGGTGACGTGGACGCTGTACTTGGCCTCGGTGACGTCGGGGTCGATCGGGCGGCGGTTGACCCAGTTCACCAGCGGGCGCAGCAGCGTGTTGCCGGCCAGCACGAAGCCGGCGAGCGTCGCGGCTTCCCCCGGCATCCCGCTGCCGGAGAGGGTGCCGACGGCGGCCGAGCACCACAGCGTCGCCGCCGTGTTCAGCCCGCGGATGTTGGTGCCGTCCTTGAGGATCACCCCGGCGCCGAGGAAGCCGATGCCGGAGACCACGTAGGAGATGATGCGCGTGGCCCCTTCTGGGCCGAGCAGGCGCAGGCCGAGGTCGGAGAACGCGGCGGCGCCGACGGCGACGAGGACGTTGGTGCGCAGTCCGGCGGTGCGCTGGCGCCACTGACGCTCCAGGCCGATCAGCGTGCCAAGCACGAACGAGGCCGAGTAGGCGAGCAGCGTGCGCGCGTAGGCGCTGGTCGCGAGGCGGACCCAGACGTCTCTCAGCCCGTCCATGGTCAGGCCGGGGCAGGGCCGACGCGGCGCGTGCCCACGCGGGGGAGGGCCTCGGGCGGACAGCGTCGGGCTGTGGCGTCGTTCATCCGCTCCCTGCCTCGTGCCTGCCGCCGGGTGTGTAGTGCGCAACGGCATGCGAGGCGAGTGCCCGGCGGGCCGCGCCAGGCACGGGAAAGCAGTCGAGGTTAAGGCCCTGACTCAAATCCCGTCGGCTCGCCTTCGAGGTCCCGTTCCTGGGGAGGGATTTTCAACGGGCTCGGTCCTTTGCCAGGTCTGGGCGGAGCACGGCCTTGCCGGCCTGCCGCGGACCGGTGGTTTCGGCCCGATCCTGGCACGCGGCCTGCCTTGCTCCCGGTGCGGGCTTTGCGCAGGGTGCGTTTCCAGGAACCGGAAAGCCAATGCCTTGAAAGACGACGTCAGGGAGATCGCCAAGGAGCGAGAGGAGGCCCGCGAGGCGCAGGCCGTGATGGCGAGGGCCAAGTTCGACGCGCGCACCGTGTCGATGGTTCTGCTCGCGGTGCTCGCCGTGTTCTACACGTTGTACTTCGCCGCGGAGATCGTGCTGCCGATCACGCTGGCGATCGTGCTCAATCTCCTGCTGTCGCCGGCGATGCGCTTCCTCACCAGCCGGCTGCGCGTGCCGCGGCTGCTGGCCGCGCTGCTGCTGATCGTGGTGCTGTTCGGCGTGGTTGCCATGCTGATGTTCGCGATCTCGTTCCCGGCCTCGGAGTGGATCAAGAAGGCGCCCGAGGCCTGGCCGGAGATCCAGAGGAAGGTGTCCGGGCTCTCAGGCCCGATCAACGTGGTGCGCCACGGCATGACCCAGCTCCAGCACTTCACCGAGCAGGGCGCCGCCGCGGCGGGTTCCGGTGGCGCGGCGGGGGCCGCGCCGCAGGCCGCCGCGTCCGGCGGGGGCGGGATGCCGTCCGGAGTCGGCGCGGTGGGCGGGGCGATCCTGTCGGGCACCAAGACCTTCCTGGGGCAGGTGTTCACGCTGGTGCTGATCCTGTTCTTCCTGCTGTCGGCGGGCGACAGCCTGCTGCACCGGCTGGTCGAGGTGCTGCCGAGCTTCGCCGACAAGCGGCGCGCGGTGGAGATCGCGCGCGAGATCGAGGGCAACATCTCGATGTATCTCGCCACGATCACGGTAATGAACCTGCTGGTGGGCACGCTGAACGGGCTGCAGGTCTGGCTGTTCGGCATGGGGGCGCCGCTGCTCTGGGGGACGGTGGCGTTCCTGCTCAACTACATCCCGATTCTAGGGCCGCTGACCGGGGTGCTGATCTTCCTGGTGGTCGGGCTGCTCGCCTTCTCTTCGCCCTGGTTCGCGCTGGTGCCGGCGGGGGTGTACCTGCTGATCCACGTGCTGGAGGGCGAGACCATCACGCCGATGCTGCTGGCCAAGCGGTTCACGCTGAACCCGCTGCTGGTGATCCTGTCGCTGTTCTTCTGGGACTGGCTGTGGGGGGTGCCGGGAGCGTTCCTGTCGGTGCCGCTGCTCGCTGTGTTCAAGATCTTCTGCGACCACATCGAGTCGCTGACGCCGATCGGGCACATGCTGGGGGAGAGCCAGACGCGGCCGAAGAAGGCGTAGCAGGCAGCGTCGAGGCCCGCCTTCAAGCACGGGACTCAAACTCCGCCAGGGGCGAGCCGCCCCTGGCCTTTCTGATACCAGCGGCCAAATGCGATGGCCAGTTCAGCAAGAAAGGCCAGGGCTCTGCCCCCAAGCCTGGAAGCGCGAACCTCGCCAAAGGCTCGCCTCTGAAAACCAACACTTGAGTTGCGCCGGGTCCAGGGGCGGCTCGCCCCCGCCTTGAAGCAGGGGCGGGTCTGGGCAGAGCCCAGCCTTGCTTGCCTGCCGCCCTGCCAAGCTGGCAAGGCCAGCCTGGCACAACCCTTGCTGGTATGCCGGAAGGTCGCCTGAGCGCCGGCCTGGTGGCGCGTTGTCCAGGCCCGACGGGCCGCAGGGGAGGACCTATCCATGGGCAGCTTGCCCGAATTGCATGCATCGGCCGCCGGGCCACGCTGAGGCGGCATGGAGCCTGACCGCTCGCGCGACACGCACTGCCCCTACTGCGCCCTGCAATGCGCCATGACCGTGACGTCCGACGGGGCTGGCGGGCATGTGGTGGCCGGTCGCGACTTTCCGACCAACAAGGGCGGCCTGTGCCGCAAGGGGTTCACCTCGGCCAGCCTGCTGGGCGCGGAGGGACGACTGCGCACGCCGCTGGTGCGGGACCGGCGCGGCACGAGGCTGCGGCCGGCGAGCTGGGATGAGGCGATGGAGCGCGTGGCCTCGGGAATCGCGGCGCTGCAGGCGGCGCATGGGGCGGACGCCTTCGCGCTGTACGGCGGCGGCGGGCTGACCAACGAGAAGGCGTACCTGCTGGGCAAGTTCGCCCGCGTGGCGCTGGGCACGGCGATGATCGACTACAACGGCCGGTTCTGCATGGCGTCCGCCGCGGCGGCGGGGGTCAAGGCGTTCGGCATCGACCGCGGGCTGCCGTTCCCGCTCGACGACATCCCAGGCGCGGAGGCGGTGCTGCTCGCGGGCGGCAACCCGGCGGAGACCATGCCGCCGGTGATGCAGTATTTCGACGAGCAGCGGCGGCGCGGCGGCAGGCTGATCGTGGCGGACCCGAGGCTGACGGCGACGGCCAGGCTCGCGCACCTGCACCTCCCGCTCACGCCGGGCACCGACACCGCGCTGGCCAACGGGCTGCTGCACGTGGCGGTGCGCGACAGGCTGATCGACCAGGCGTTCATCGACACCCGCACCAGCGGCTGGGCCAGGGTGAAGCGGATCTGCGCCTCGTACTGGCCGGACCGGGTGGAGCGCATCACCGGGGTGGCGGCGGAGCAGATCGTGCGGGCCGCGCACATCATGGGCGAGGCGGCGACCGCGATGGTGCTGTCCGCGCGCGGCACGGAGCAGCAGAGCCACGGCACGGAGAACGCGCTGGCGTTCATCAACCTGGTGCTGGCGCTGGGGCGGGCGGGCCGCGTGCATTGCGGCTACGGCACCATCACGGGGCAGGGCAACGGCCAGGGCGGGCGCGAGCACGGGCAGAAGGCCGACCAGCTTCCCGGCTACCGCAAGCTCGACAACCCCGTGCATCGCGCCGAGGTCGCGGCGATCTGGGGGGTGGAGGCGGACAGCCTGCCGCAGCCCGGCCTGTCGGCGGTGGAGATGTTCGCCGAGCTGGGCGGGCGCGTGAAGGGGCTGATGGTGATGGCGGCGAACCCGCTGGTCTCCGCGCCGGACGCCACGGCGCTGGCGGGACGGATGGGGGGGCTCGACCTGCTGGTGGTCGCGGACATGTTCCTGTCCGAGACAGCGTCGCGCGCCGACGTGGTGCTGCCGATCGCGCAGTGGGCAGAGGAGGAGGGCACCATGACCAACCTGGAGGGGCGGGTGATCTACCGCCGCCAGGTGGTGCCGCTGCCCGAGGGCGTGCGCCGCGACGCGGACATCCTGAGCGAGCTGGCACGGCGGCTGGGGTGCGCCGCCCCCTTCGACACCGAGCCGCGCGCCGCGTTCGACGAGCTGCGCCGGGCGAGCGCCGGCGGCGTCGCGGACTATTCCGGGATCACCTACGAGCGGGTGGTCGCAGAGGACGGGGTGTTCTGGCCTTGCCCGGCTGAGGGGCATCCTGGGTCGCGGCGGCTGCACCTGGAGCGGTTCGCCACCGAGGACGGGCGGGCGCGGTTCCACCCGGTCGAGCACCACGGCGCGAGGGAGCAGCCGGACAGGGCGTTCCCCTACGTGCTGACCACCGGGCGGGTGCTGTCGCACTACCAGAGCGGCGCGCAGACCCGCAGGGTGGCGGAGCTGGCCGCGGTGGAGCCGGGCGCATACGTCGAGATGCACCGCGACACGGCGCGCGGGCTTGGCATCGCGCAGGGCGACTGGGTGCGGCTCACCACGCGGCGCGGCGAGGCGGTGCTGCGCGCGCGTCTGGGCACCGGCATCCGCCTGGACACGGTGTTCGTGCCGTTCCACTGGGGCGGCGAGGGCTGCGCCAACAACCTCACCAACCCCGCGCTCGACCCCACCAGCCGGATGCCCGAGTTCAAGGCCTGCGCCGTGCACCTTGAGCGCACCCATGCGCCGCGCGCCGTGACCGCCAGCCCCTTGTCGACCGGCGCGGCGGCGACCGGTGCGGCGGCGACTGG
>CAXSES010000048.1:0-2079 GCA_964236225.1 uncultured Acetobacteraceae bacterium | reverse complement strand
GGCGACTGGCGCGGCCACCGCCGCGCAGACGCTGGAGCGCGCGCTCGACGGCGAGGCGGCGGCGCCCGGGGACCGGCGGCCGGTTCCCCACCTCGTCGGAGAAGCCCACACCGGATGAACGGACCCAGCCGAATGCAGAGCATGGGCGCGCAGGCCGCAGGCTTGCAGGCTGGCGGCGCACGGGCTGGCGGCGCACAGGCTGGCGGCGTGCCGATGCAGGCGCGGCGGACGCCGATGGCGACGAGGGCCGACCCGCCCGTCGCGGATGCCGGGCCGGGCCGGCGGCGGCTGGTCGTGGTGGGCAACGGCATGGCCGGGGCGCGCGCGATCGAGGAGGTGCTGTCGCGCGGCGGCGACGAGATGTTCGACATCACCGTGTTCGGGGCGGAGCCGTACGGCAACTACAACCGCATCCTGCTCAGCAACGTGCTGAGCGGGGCGCACGACGCCGCGGACATCTTCATCAACCCGCTGGCCTGGTACGAGGAGAACGCGATCACGCTGCACGCGGGCGTGCGGGCGATCGCGATCGACCGGGCCGCGCGCATCGTGACCGGCGAGGGTGGCGTGGTGGCACCCTACGACGTGCTGCTGATCGCCACCGGCAGCCGCTCGTTCATCCCGCCGCTGCAGGGGCTGAACGGGGCCGACGGGCGGATGCGGCCGGGGGTGTTCGGGTTCCGCACCCTCGACGACTGCGGCGCCATCGTCGCGGCCGCGGCCACCAGCGGCCGCGCCGCGGTGATCGGCGGCGGGCTGCTCGGGCTGGAGGCGGCGCGCGGGTTGATGAACCACGGCTGCGAGGTGCATGTCGTGCACTTGGGCAAGCACCTGATGGAGGCGCAGCTCGACGCGACCGGGGGCGAGATCCTGCGCGCGGCGATGGAGGCGATGGGGGTGCGCATCCATCTGGAGACGCAGACCGCCGCGATCGTCGGCGAGGACCGTGTCACCGGCCTCGCGTTCAAGGACGGCGCCACGCTGGACTGCGACATGGTGGTGGTCTCCGCCGGCATCCGCGCCAACGTCGAGATCGGCCGCGAGTGCGGGCTGAGCGTGGAGCGCGCGATCCTGGTGGACGACGCGATGCGCTCGGTGGACGACCCGGCGATCTACGTGGTGGGCGAGTGCGCGCAGCATCGCGGCCGGGTGTACGGCCTGGTGGCGCCGCTGTGGGAGCAGGCGCGGGTGTTCGCCGACCACGTCACCGGGGTCGATCCGGACTCGGCGTACACCGGGTCGAAGCTGGCGACCAAGCTCAAGGTCATGGGGGTGGAGCTGGCGTCGATGGGGCTGACGGAGCCGGCGGACGAGCGCGACGAGGTGGTGCAGTTCACCGAGGCCCGGCGCGGCACCTACAAGAAGCTGATCGTGCGCGACGGGCGGCTGGTCGGCGGCATCCTGATGGGCGACATCTCCAAGGCCGCCTACCTGATGCAGGCCTTCGACCGCGACAGCCCGCTGCCGCACGAGCGTCTGTCGCTGCTGTTCGACATGGGGGCGCCAGCGCAGGCGGTGACGCTCGACGAGATGCCGCCCTCGGCCCAGATCTGCAACTGCAACGGGGTGAGCAAGGCCACGCTCGGCGCCTGCGTCGAGGCGGGCGAGCGCGACGCCCGCGCGGTGATGGCGGCCACGCGCGCCGGCATGGGCTGCGGGTCGTGCAAGGGGCTGGTGGGCGAGGTCGTCGCCTGGTTCGCTGCCCGGGCGGACGCGGCGGCGCCCGGTCCGGAGGAGGGCGCCGTGTCGCTGATGCCGCGCATGGTGGACGGGCTGATCGAGGTCGAGGAGCTGATGCGCATCGGCGCGGTGGCGAAGAAGTACAACGTCGCGCGGGTGCGGCTCGGCGAAGGCCACAGGATCGACTTCGCCGGGTTGTCGGCAGAGGACGGGGCGCTGCTCAGGGCGGAACTGGAGCGGGCCTGAGGGCGGGACGCCGAAGCAGGCAAGGTCGAGGTCCTGCCTCGGATTTCGTCAGGGGCGGGTCATGCCTTGGCTCAGAGTATAGGAAGAAAGGCCAGGGGCTCTGCCCCTGGACCCCGCCAAAGGCTCGCCTTTGGAATCCATTTCTTAAGTAAG